>DASUGG010000097.1:0-6169 GCA_036274135.1 Geminicoccaceae bacterium | reverse complement strand
CCAGCAGCGCTTCGAGGGGCACGCGCCGGTCGGCGCCGAAGAAATCGATCCGCACGACCTGGGTGAGGCGGTTCTTGAGCCGGGTGAGCCGTCCCTTCGCCTCAGCCCGTTTCTCCGGCAACGGCGCCTCCTCAAGCTCGGCGCCGATCGCCCGCGCCTCCGTGGCGATGGCATCGTAGTCCTCGTCGCGCGCCCGATTGAACAGCGCACGTACCTCCTGATCCGAAAGGCCCTCGATCAGATGCGCCTCGCACAGCATGGCCTCCCCGCCTCCCTCGGAGATCTCCCGCAGGAGCCACTCGAAATCCTCCTGCGTCTGCTCGCCCGCCGGCAGCGCGTAGACCGCGTTCTTCACAGCGACCGCGCCGAGCGCCTGCAAGCGCCGCCAGGTCTTCACGCGGAAGTAAGCGGGCTTCGCAGGCAACTGATGGAGGAGCAGCAGCCATCGACCGGCGGGATCCTGGGTCCGTGACGGATTGCCCATGGGGGTCATGTATCATCGATATCGTCCGTATGCAACACTTGTATCATTGACCGCTGGACTATGGTAGGAGCATGTCATGGCGGCCATCCTCGAGGGCGGCATCGAGGGGGCGCGCGGCAGGCGGCCTTGCGTCGCGCCACAGGAGGGAGACGAACCATGAAGTGGGTGACCCGCGCGCGCCCGGTGATCGACCGGATCGCTTGTCCCTGGCTGATCGCGCGCTTCGTCGACAAGGAGCCCGAGTTCCTGTTCGTGGCGCCGGACCGCGTCCAGGCTGTGGCCGACGAGACAGGAGCGATTCCTTATGACGTGCCTGGCGTCGAGCTGGGCCATGTCGGCGAGGGCTGCAGCTTCGACGCGTTCCTCGCCAAATACCGGCTGGAGGAGCCGGCGCTCCATGAACTGGCACGCATCGTGCGGGGCGCCGATACCCAGCGTCTCGATCTGACCCCGCAATCGGCCGGGCTGCTCGCCATCTCGCTGGGCCTGCGCTCGAGCTTCGATGACGATCTCGAGGTGCTGCGCCACGGCTTCGTGCTCTACGACGCGCTCTACCGTTGGTGCCGGGAGCTCAAGGGCAGAGCCGGTGATTAAAGCGACGACTGCGAAGCGGGCATGAACGGACCAGCACGCCGTCGTGAGCTGACCGGCGTGGCTCTTGTCCTCGCCGGGCTCCTCAGCGCGGCCCTGGCGCAGCCCGCCGCGGCCGGCCCGGCGCAGCCGCTGGCGCTCGAGCGGAAGATCCCTCTCGGCGAAATCCGCGGCCGGATCGACCACCTCGCGATCGACCTCGACCGGGACCGGCTGTTCGTGGCCGAACTCGGCAACCATAGCCTGGGCGTCATGGATCTTGCCGCGGGCAAAGTTTTGCGCCGCATCGACGGGCTCGAGGAGCCGCAGGGCGTCGCCTATGATCCCGCCACTGATACGGTCTACGTGGCCGACGGCGGCGATGGATCGGTCCACCGCTTTAAGGGCGCGGAGCTCACGCCGCTGGCCCCGGTCGAGCTTGGCAGCGATGCGGACAACGTCCGTCTCGACCCCGAGGCCGGCCATGTGGTCGTGGGCTACGGCGACGGCGCACTCGCCTTGATCTCGGCCGCGTCCGGCGAGCTCGAGGCGCAGATCCGCCTGCCCGGCCACCCGGAATCCTTTCAGCTCGAGCACGCCGGGCGGCGGATCTTCGTCAACGTGCCAGATGCACACCAGATCACGGTGATGGATCAGGCCACGCGCCGGCAAGTCGCGAGCTGGAGCATCGGCGGCGCGGACGCCAATTTCCCGATGGTGCTCGACGAGCCCGACGGGCGTCTCCTGACCGTCTACCGCGAGCCCCCGTTGCTGGCGGTGTTCGACACGGACTCCGGGACCCCGGTCGCGCAACTGCCGGCCTGCGGCGATACCGACGATCTTTTCCTCGATGCCAGGCGCCAGCGGGTCTATCTCAGCTGCGGTGCGGGCTATCTCGACGTGTTCGCGCGGCGCGGTGACGTGTACCGGAGCCTCGCGCGCGTCCCCACCGTACCGGGCGCCCGCACCTCGCTCTACGTGCCCGAGCGCGATCGCCTCTACCTCGCGGTCCGGGCGAGCGGCTCCGAGGGGGCAGCCGTGTGGGTCTTCCGGCCGGCATGACGCCGTGTCGGCTCGCGATCGCGACCAGACAGGTTGATCTTCTGTTCGAGACGGTTAGGTTGAGCGGCCTTCCGATCTGTCTCGAGTGATTCATGCCCTATCCGAGACTGAACCTGCTGGCGGGACAGGACAGACGTCTGCGCGCCGGCCATCCCTGGGTGTTCTCCAACGAGCTGCAGATGGACGCGGCGGCGAAGGCGCTGCCGTCGGGCGAGATCGTCTGCCTGTTCACGGCCGACGGCCGGCCGCTGGCGCTCGCGCAGTTCAACCCGCACTCGCTGATCGCCGCCCGCGTCGTGACCCGCAACAAGGACGCCGTGATCGACGCGCGGTTCCTGGAGCGGCGGCTCGAGCGGGCGCTGCGGCTGCGCGAGAAGCTGTACGAACGGCCCTATTACCGGCTGGTGCACGCCGAAGCGGACGGCCTGCCGGGGCTGGTAGTCGATCGCTTCGGCGACGTGCTGGTGTGCCAGCTGAACAGCGCCGGCATGGCGCGCCTCGAGGAGCCGCTGCTGGAGGCGCTGCAGCGGGCGCTGGCGCCGCGCGCGGTCGTGCTGCGCAACGACAGCCCGGTGCGCGAACTCGAGGGCCTGGCGCTCGAGGTGCGCGTGGCGCGGGGCGAGGTGGACGGTCCGCTCGAGCTGGTCGAGAACGACCTCGTCTACCTCGCCGATCCGTTGGCCGGCCAGAAGACGGGCTGGTTTTTCGACCAGCGCGAGAACCGGGTGTTCGCCGCGCGCCTCGCGCGGGGCGCAGGCGTGCTCGACCTGTACAGCTACAGCGGCGGCTTCGGCGTGGCGGCCGCGGCCGCCGGCGCCAGGGCGGTGCTGGCGATCGACCGCTCGCAGAGCGGCCTCGAGCTGGCGCAGGCCAGCGCCGCGCGCAACGGCGTCGCCGACGTGCTCGCGACCGAGCGGCGGGAGGCCTTCGAGGCCCTCGACGCGCTGGCGGCCGAGCGGCGGCGCTTCGAGCTGGTGATCGCCGACCCGCCGGCCTTCGTGCGCAGCAAGCGCGAGCTCAAGCCCGGCCTGCGCGGCTACCGCAAGCTCGCCCGCGCCTGCGGCGCTCTGGTCGCCGAAGCCGGCTTTCTGATGATCGCCTGCTGCGCGCACAACGTCCCGGCCGAGGCGTTCGTCGACGAGGTGCATCGCGGCTTGCGCGACGCCGGTCGCGGCGCGCGGCTGCTGCGCCAGAGCGGCGCCGGACCGGACCACCCGGGCCATCCGGCGCTGCCCGAATCCGGCTACTTAAAGTGCCTGTTCTGCGCGCTCGACTAACGAGTTGATATTACGAAGACTATAGCTTGCTAGACGAACGTTTTGATCAACTTAGGGGTGCCAAGTATCTCTTTCTGGTTGTTTTGAACATGAGAATTGCGGCATAGTGATTTCTATCGGAACGGTAAAGAGCGCGATGGCATGCTCTCGCTGGTCGGCAAATCGAGGGGACATGATCCCCATCGCAGCCGCAGGAGGATGCGGCGGGACGCCGACGCCGCCGCCGTGGCCGACACCAGCCTGGCGCTGGCGTTCGAGCAGCTCTGCGCCCAGCTGAAGCGGCCGTTCCCGGGCGCCGAGATCAAGGCGGCCGCGGCGCCGACCGAGGCGGGCCTGACGCTCGGCGGCGTGCTGCTGGCGGCCGAGCGGCTGGGCTTCAAGGCGCGCCAGGTGAAGCCGCGGCGGCGCGCGCTGGCGCAGATGCCGACGCCCTTCCTGCTGATCGGCCGCCGCCCGGGCGAGGGCTGGCTGGTGCGGGCGCGGGTGCGCGACCATCTGGTCCTGGTCGAGCCCAGGACCCGGCGCGAGTCCGTCACCAGCCTCGACGGCGTGGCCGACCTCGCCGAGCGCGCCGTGCTGCTGAAGCCCGTAGCCGAGGGCGTCGCTCGCCGCCACGCCAGGCAGCGGCAATGGCGCGATCCGATCCTGCGCCGCCTGCGCCCGGTGCTGTGGGAGCTCGGCACCGCCTCGATCGTCATCAACGTGATGGCGCTGGCGACGCCGCTCTTCCTGATGACCGTCTACAACAAGGTGATCAACCACAACGCCCTGCAGACCCTCGACGTGCTGGCGCTCGGCATGGTCACCCTGTTCGTGTTCGAATGGGGCCTGCGCTGCCTGCGCGGCTACATCGCCAGCCACACCGGCGGCCGGCTCGACGCGGCGCTGGGCAGCGAGGTCGTGCATCACCTGATGCATCTGCCGCTGCGGGCCTTCGAGAAGATGCCGACCGGGCAGATCCTCGAGCGCACCCGCCAGCTCGACAATGTCCGCCAGTTCTTCACCAGCCAGATGCCGCTGCTGCTGGTCGATCTCGCCTTCGTCGGCGTGTTCGTTGCCGTGCTGCTCTACCTCGACATCCGCCTGGGGCTGATCGTGGTCGCCGCGATCCCGCTCTTCTGGCTGCTCTCGCTGCTCGCCCGGCATCGTCAGCAGGCGCTGGTCGAGGAGGGCTTCCAGGCGGCGGCCGCCAAGGCGTCGAGCCTCGGCGAGGCGGTGAGCCAGGCGCTCACCGTCAAGGCACTCGGCCTCGAGCCGGAGATGGAGCGCCGCTTCAAGAGCAAGCTCGCGCGGAGCGCCTGGGCCGGCTACCGCGCCAGCCATCTCGGCGGCCTGGTCTCCAGCTCCGGCCAAATGTTGCAGCATCTCACCGCGCTGCTGCTCGTCTATGTCGGCGCCCGCGCCATCGTCGCCGGCGAGATGTCGATCGGCGCCCTGATCGCCGCCACCATCCTGGCCGGGCGCGTGCTGGCCCCGATGCGCCAGGTGGTCGGCGCCTGGCAGCAGCTGCAGACGGTGCGCATCGCCTTCGCGCGGCTCGACGAGATGATGAGCGAGCCGGTCGAGCTCTGCGGCGAGCCCACGCCCGCCTTGCCGATCAGCGGCCGCGTCCGGTTCGAGGGCGTGGTCTACCGCTACGGCGACGAGGACGCGCCGGCGCTCGACGGCATCGATCTGGAGATCGAGCCGGGCCAGACGCTCGGCGTGATCGGCGCGCCGGGCTCCGGCAAGAGCACGCTCGCCAAGCTGCTGCTCGGGCTCGACCGGCCGGCACAGGGCAGGGTGCTGATCGACGATCTCGACGTCCGCCTGTGGTCGCCCGCGGCGCTGCGCCAGCAGATCGGCGTCGTGCCGCAGGAGGTGCAGCTGTTCGCCGGCTCGATCGCCGAAAACATCGGCCTGGGCGCCGCCGACCACTCGTTCGAGCGGATCGTCGCGGCCGCCAAGTTCGTCGGCGCGCACGACTTCGTCCAGCGGCTGCCGAAGGGCTACGACAGCCAGCTCAGCGAGCGCGGCGGCGGCCTCTCGGCCGGCCAGCGTCAGCTGATCAGCATCGCCCGCGCGGTGATCCGCAATCCGCGGATCCTGGTGCTCGACGAGGCCACCAGCGCGCTCGATGCCGCGACCGAAGAGGCGCTGCTGGCCAATCTGCGGCGCGCCTCGCGCGGCCGCACGATCGTGATCGTGACGCATCGCCTGGGCGCGCTGGCGATCGCCGACCGGGTGCTCTGCCTCGCCGACGGCCGCATCGTCCAGGCCGGCAAGCCCGGCGAGATCGCCGCCTGGATGCGGGTCCGCCGCGCGCCTGCTTCCGGGCTGCGCCCGCATCTGGCGCCGGTCTGACATGCTGCGTCGCCCGTTCGCCGACGGCCAACGTTACGTCGACTTTCTGCCGGACGCGGAGGGTCTGATCGAGCGCCGCCACTCGCCGGCGGCGGGCCTGCTCATCCTGGCGGTCGCCGCCTTGTTCGCCGGCCTCGTCGCCTGGGCGGGCCTCACGGAGGTCGAGCAGGTGGTGCGCGCCGAGGGCCAGGTCGAGCCGGCGGAGCGCGTCAAGGTGGTCAACCATCCGGACGGCGGGCGGATTGCCGCGATCCACGTCGCCGAAGGCGATGCCGTCGCCGCCGGCCAGCCGCTGGTGTCCTTCGACGGCGAGCTGGTGCAGGCGGAGCTCGCCGAGCTGACCGGACGCTGGCAGGTCAAGGCCGCGGAGGCGACGCGCCTGCGCGCCGAGGCGACCGGCGAGGAGCCGGTGTTCGCGCCCGAGCTGGCGCAG
>DASUGG010000096.1:0-7734 GCA_036274135.1 Geminicoccaceae bacterium | reverse complement strand
GCCGACGTCGGCCGCGACACCGCGCGCGCGGTCGCCGCGGCGCGAAGCGCGCCCGGCCGGATCGCGACCCTGATCATCCCGGCCGACGCCGCGTGGAGCGAAGGCGGCGTCGCCGTCAACGAGCCGCCCGACGTCGCGGTCCCCGCGGCGGTCGCGGAGGAGCAGGTGGCGGCGGTCGCCGAGATCCTGTGTCGCGGCGAGCCGACGCTGCTGTTCATGACCGGCGCGGCGCTGAGCGAGCCGGGCCTCGCGGCCGCCGGCCGCATCGCCGCCGCCACCGGCGCGATGCCGCTCACCCAGATGAGCAACCGTCGCATCGAGCGTGGCGCCGGGCGGGTGCCGGTCGACCGCCTGCGCTATCCGGTCGACCAGGCGCAGGGCCAGCTCGCCCGCTTTCGCCACGTGATCCTGGTCGGCACCGGCGAGCCGACCGCGTTCTTCGCCTATCCCGGCAAGCCCAGCCTGCTGGCGCCGGAGAACGCTGTCGTCCACACTCTGGCGCGCCCGCAGGACGACCTGGTCGACGCGCTGGAGCGGCTCGCCGACCGGGTCGGCGCATCGGGGATGATCCCGGAGGTCGCTCCTTTCGATCCGCCGCCGGCGCCGACCGGCAGGCTGACCGGCGACAAGATCGCGGCGGCGCTCGCCGGGACGCTGCCGGAGGGCGGCATCGTCGCCGATGAATCGGTGAGCGTCGGCCGCAATTTCTTCGCGACCACCCGCCACGCGCGGCCGCACAGCTGGCTTCAGGTCACCGGTGGTGCCATCGGCTGCGGCCTGCCGCTCGCGACGGGTGCCGCCGTGGCGTGTCCCGACCGGCCCGTGGTCTCTCTGGAGGCGGACGGCAGCGCCATGTACACCCTGCAGGCGCTATGGACCCAGGCGCGCGAGGGCCTGAACGTGACCACGGTGATCCTCTCCAACCGCAGCTACGCGATCCTGCTCGGTGAGATGCGCAATGTCGGCGTCGAGCAGCCGGGACCGGTCGGCCGCGACATGATGACCCTCGATCGGCCGGCGCTCGACTGGCCGGCGCTGGCGCGCGGACTCGGCGTCGAGGCCGTCGCCACCGACGACGCGCAGGAGTTCACGCGCCTGCTGGCGCGCGGCATCGCCACGCCGGGCCCGTTCCTGATCGAGGCGGTGCTTTGAAAGCTCGTGACCGAGCGGCCTTCTTCTCGGCTGCGGTCGCAGTGAATGGGCTCACAGCCAGGACCTGGCGCCAGCGCTAACGTCGATGTCGCGGTTGATCCGCAGCAGCTGGGTTGACCATGAGCAACAGGCCTGACGTCGAGCGGGGCCTTGCTTTGCCGAGGAAGACGCCTCTGGCGCAAGGTCTTTGGTTCGTCGCGATCGTCTGGTCGATCGCCGCGGCCTTCCTCGCGCTGGAGTTTGCCTGGCCCGAGCTCCTCCGCTGGTCGATCGGCGCCGGCTGGCTCCCTGAGGAGATCGCGATGCCGACCCAGGAGCGGATGCCGGCGGCCCTGGTGTGCCGTCAGGCAGACGTCGACGCCGAGCAAGCCGCGACCGTCGACCTCGAGGACCCTCTCGCGATGCGTCAGGTGCGCTACGCGAGCTGGATGCTGGGCCAGCAGTTCGGCTTCGCCGCCGCCCTGGCCAATGCGGGCTTTGCCGACGCGCAGACGGCGCCGCTCCGCGAGGATCTGCAGAGGTGGGCCGCCATGCTGCATCTGCCGACTCCCGCCGCGCCCAGGTCCGTGCATGTCCTGAACCAGTTGAACGATTTCGGCGATCATCTCGAGGCCGATCCGCAATGCGTCGCTGCCCGTCTGACGCGCCGCTATGGGCCGCGTTACGGCTACCTCTACAAGTTCGGCGCAGTGGTCGGCTACGCGGTTCCCGCCCGGGCGCAGAACATCGGCGGCTCGTTCGCGTTGCAGATTCAGCTTTATGGCCGCAAGGCCGGTATTCCGCAGGAGCTGTGGCTGCCGATGACGCTGGACTCGCTGGCCGACCTGCCCGGCGCCGATCCGCGGGAAAAAGTGGCCGGGGTCGTGGCGCGGCTCAGCGAGCACATCGCGACCAGCGAGTGAGCGGCGCGGTGACGGATTCGGCATGCCCGCAGGTCCTCGTTCATCCCCGTGCCGCCGCGCACGGCCAACGCCTCGATGCGTCTCATGGAGTGAGGCGAGATGACCAATCAGGTGCCCGGCCTGCTTTCGTTTTACTTCTGGAATGCAGTTCTGCTCACGGTGGTGATCTCGCTCGTGCTGCTCGCCTGGTACCGGCGGCGGGTGGCGCAGGGGATGCGACGCATGTCGCGCATGCAGGCCGAGGGTTCTATCGTGGATGGACGCACGGTCGTGGCCGAGGATCCGGCGATCGGCCCGATCGATGCTGTCGCCGATGGCCAGAGCGCGACCGATATGGCGGCGGACGAGCGGCGGCTCCGCACCCGTCTGGTCGTCGTCTACGCTGCCGGCGGTGCCGCCGCGGCGGCGGTGTCGACGACCCTGTACCTGGTCGCGCTGGGCGATCCACTGTATCCCGTTCGGACGTTTGCGCTTTGGTATATCTTCTGCTGGCCGATCGTCCCGACGCTCGCCGCTCTTCTGGCAGTCCCGCAACGACGGGCATTGCTCGGCTTCGCCGCTTACGTCCTGGTCGGCGCGCTGATCGTCGGGACGTGGACCGCCCTGCTTCGTTTCGCTCTCGGATCTGTCGATGCCGACGCGGTCCGTAACGTCCAATCGTATTTCGTGCTTCTGTTCTTGCACGCATGGCTGCCGTTCCTGATCATCCTCGTCACCGGCAATCGGCGACTGCGATCGGTCTCGCCCTTCGTGCTGGCGGGCCTGTTGGTCTTCAGCTTCAGCAATCTCGTGACGCAGAATGCGCTGGTCGCCGCTTTCGATTATCGGATGTTCCGCGACTCCTTCACGAGCTTCGATGCGAGGTCGATGCGCACGCTTTGGTTCATGCTGGCCGCGCTGCCGGTGGGCTATCTGTGCTGGCGCGGGTTGAGCTGGCTGAGCCGCCGTTTCGAGTGCAAGGCGTTCAGCGACACCCAGCTTCTGGTCGACAGCTGGTGGCTGATCGTCGCCTTCCAGCAATCGGTGGATTTTGCCAACAACTTCGGCTGGGGCGGGCTTGCCGGCCTGCTCGCCTTCGTCGCTTACCGCGGCATTGTCGGGGTCGGACTGAGGTCGTGGCGTAACGCCGATCGCGGACGCGGCAATGGCCGGCTGCTCCTGCTTCGCGTGTTCGGCTTTCAACGTCGTAGCGAACGGCTGTTCGACATCATCGCGCAGCGCTGGCGCCTGCGGGGCGGCGTCAAGCTGATCGCCGGCGCCGATCTCGCGATGCGTACGATCGATCCTGCGGACTTCATCGCGTTCGTCGGCGGGCGCATGCAGCAATCGTTCGTGCGCAGCGTCCGAGATCTGGCCGGCCGGCTGGACGAGGCGCGCGATCCGGACGGACGTTTTCGGATCGTCAAGTTCCTGTGCTACGACGATACCTGGCGGCCGACGCTGGGCGCGCTGTTGCGGCGAAGCGACCTTGTCCTGATGGATCTGCGAGGATTCTCGGCCGCCAACAGCGGCTGCGAGTTCGAGCTGCGCCAGCTGGCGGTGAACGGCCTGCTGTCCCGTACCATCTTCGTCGTCGACGCCGCGACCGACACCGCGCTGCTCGAGGCGACCGTCTACGATCAGGCCGGCGAGGCTAGCGCGGTGCCGCTCCATCTCGAGCGGCTCACGGCACGCTCGCCGGCCGGCCTGGACCGGATCTTCCAACGGCTTTGCACGCTCGCTGCCGATCCGCCGGCAAGCGGCAGGAGCAGGCCCCAGGCGTCAATCGAACCGCCTCTGCTGCCGGCCGCGCCATGACGGGCCCGGGCCGGTCCGCGCTCGAGGCGTCTCCGGGCGGCCGGCACCCGGAGACCCGCCGCGAGACGCCCGCCTACCACATCATGACAGCGGTCTCGCCGGCGCGGTCCTCGTAGTAGAGGCGCACGCGCAGCACGTATTTGCGGCCCTTCAGCAGCTTGACCTGCAGGCGCGCGTTGAAGTCCTCGCCGCTGTCGTCGTCGCCGGCGAGGTAGCGCAGGTTGCCGTTCTCGTCCTCGAACAGCACGATCACGGTGTCCGAGGCGCCGAACGTGCCGATGTCGTAGTTGCGCGTCGCAGCCGGGCGGATGACGAAGTTGCTCTGGCCGCCGGGGCCGATGTTCAGGGTCACGCTCTCGAGCGCCCTGAGCTCCCTGTAGTCGTCCGGCGTCATGGGTGGATAGAAGGTCCTGACCCAGGTCCTGTCGCGCGCCGACAGGCCGCCTTCCGGCTCGAGCCCGCCCCGGTACTGCTCCGGGGCCACGATCAGCCCCGCCTCGAACGGGTAGTGCATGATCGAGTTGGCGTCCCAGTTCGAGCCCTGCACGCTGTCCGGCTCGATCTTGCGGATGATGTTGTGGAAGGTGGTGGCGCGGTCCCAGCTGTTCGGCGGCCTGGCGAGCGCGGCGTACACCGCCTCCTCGTTCCAGACGATGCCGGCATTGGGGTTCTGGTGCTCGTGCGGGAAGCCCAGCGTGTGGCCGATCTCGTGCACGGCGGTGTCCATCTCCTGCGGTCGCCGCGTGAGGTCCCAGCCGAAGTTCATGGTGCGCTGGTTGCTGCCGGCGTTCAGCACGTCGCGGCCGACGAACGACCAGGCGCCGTCGCCGCGCATGAAGCCGATGCGGATCTCGGCGTCGTCGCGCGCCGCGACCTCCTCGAACTCGACGCCGATGCCGATGTCCTTCCAGATGCGGAAGGCCCGCCGCACCACCTCCTTCTCGGCATCGCTGGTGGTCCAGGGCCGCCATTCGCTGGCGCCGTTCGAGAAGAACACCGTTTCGCCGTCGCTCTCGCGATCGAAGAAGTAGTAGTGCAGTACCGTGCCGTTCGCCCACTTGTTGCCGAGCATCTGGATCAGTCTCGCCCGGCCCGGGGTGACATTGGCAGGGAAGGTCCGCTCCGGTACCTGCGGCATGGAGCAGTAGGAATATTTCATCTCGTCCTGGTCTGGCATCGAAGCCTCCTCTGTCGGCCGGCTCACCTGCGCCGGCTCTGCTGGCATGTCGGACGGCCTCTCGACTCCCCGCGGCGATGGCATAAGCGCGCGGCGCGCGCGATGCAAGAGATAAGTCCTATAAATCGCGCGACCGGCCGGCGCCGGCTTGGCCGTCTGCCGGCGATGGCGTAGGCTGGCCGGCGGCCATGGCGGCCCTGCCGGCACGGGATGATGTCTTGCGCAGCGACCACCCCCTGTTCACGATCGGCCACTCCAACCACCCGGTCGACGACTTTCTGGCGCTGCTGGCGCGGCAGCGGGTCGAGACGGTGGCGGACGTGCGCTCGGTACCCTATTCGCGCTTCGCGCCGCAGTACCGCAAGGCGGCGCTCGCCGCCGCCCTGGCGGCGGCGGGCATCGGCTATCTCTTCCTCGGCGCGCAGCTCGGCGGAAAGCCGCGCCGGGGCGAGCTTGCCGCGGCGCGCCTCGACTATGCCGGGCGCGTTCGCGAGCCGACCTTTCGCGACGGCATCGCGCAGCTGCTGGCGGCCGTGCGGCAGGCGCGCGTCGCGCTGCTCTGCCGCGAGCGCGACCCGCTCGACTGCCACCGCCTGCACCTGATCTGCCGCCATCTGGCGCCCGCGGGGCTCGACATCCGCCACATCCTGCCGGACGGCCGCATCGAGCCGCAAAGCGACACCGAGCGCCGCCTGCTGGCGCGCGCCGATGCGCCGCTGCTGGCCATTGGCGGGCCCGCCGTACAGGCGGATGCACTGCGGCAGGAATATGATCGATGGTGGCGCGAAAATCGCTAGAATCCCTCTGATCGCGCTCTTGGCAGCGACGGCCGTCTGCCACATCGCGGAGCGGCCCGGCGAGGCCGCGGCGTTCAGGCGGAGGACATGGCGATGAGGCGGCCCCCGATCCGGCAGGCAGGCGGCGCGATGACGCGGCGGGCGCTGTTGCGCGGCTCGGCGCTGGCGGGCGCCGGACTGGCGACCGGGCTCCTGCCGCGGCGCGCCTTCGCCCAGCAGACCGCGCCCGCCATCGTCACCAGCGAGCGGGCGCTGCCGCAGCTGCCCTACGGCGTGCAGGCCGGCGATCTCGCGGGCGATCGCGCGATCATCTGGGCGGCGGCCGACCGGCCGGCACGCATGCGGATCGAGTGGGCCACCGGCGACAGCTTCGCCGATGCGAGGTCGGTGATCGGGCCGGCGGCGCTCGAGGACACGGGCTTCACTGCCAAGTTCGACCTCGGGGGCCTGCCGCCGGGCCAGCAGATCGTCTATCGCGTCCGCATGGTCGACCTCGCCGATGCGAGCCTGGTCAGCGAGCCGGTCGAGGGCAGCTTCAGGACACCGCCGGCGGCCCGCCGGCCGATCCGCTTCCTCTGGTCGGGCGACGTCGCCGGGCAGGGCTGGGGCATCAACCCGGACTGGGGCGGCATGCGGATCTTCGAGACGATGCGCCGGCTCGAGCCCGACTTCTTCATCCATTCGGGCGACACGATCTATGCCGACGACCCGATCGCCGCCGAGCAGGCGATGCCGGACGGCGGCGTCTGGAAGAACGTCACCACCGAGGCCAAGGCCAAGGTCGCCGAGACGCTGGCCGAGTTTCGCGGCAACTTCGCCTACAACCTGCTCGACGACAATCTGCGGCGGTTCGCCGCGCAAGTGCCGATGCTCGTCCAGTGGGACGATCACGACGTCAGCGACAACTGGTACCCACGGGAGAGCTTTGCCGGCGATCCGGGCAAGGCCGCCTACACGGTGACCAGCGCGGCGCTGCTCGGCGCGCGCGCCGCCCGCGCCTTCCAGGAATGGATGCCGGTGCGCTGGGACCGCACCGCCTGGCCGCACCTCTACCGCCGCTTCGCCTACGGCCCCTCGCTCGAGATCTTCCGCATCGACATGCGCTCGTACCGCGGGCCGAACACGGACGGCCGCGAGACCGCGCTGAGCGGCGCGGCGCGCATCCTCGGCGCGGCGCAGCTGAGCTGGCTGAAGCGGGCGCTGCTGGCCTCCAGTGCCACCTGGAAGGTGATCGCCGCCGACATGCCGATCGGCCTGGTCGTGTGGGACGACTTCCGCGCCCGGCGCGGCGCCGACGCGGTCGCCCAGGGCGACGACGGCCCGCCGCTCGGCCGCGAGCTCGAGTTCGCCGACCTGCTGCGCTTCATCCGCGACAGTGAGATCCGCAACGTCGTCTGGCTCACCGCCGACGTGCACTACACCGCCGCCCACTACTACGACCCGAACCAGGCCCGCTTCCAGGAGTTCGCGCCGTTCTGGGAGTTCGTGTCCGGGCCGCTCAACGCCGGCACCTTCGGCCCCGGCGAGCTCGACCCCACTTTCGGGCCACAGCTCGCGTTCGCCAAGGCGCCGCCGGCGGGCCAGTTCAACCTGCCGCCGTCGGCCGGGCTGCAGTTCTTCGGCCAGGTCGACATCGACGCGGACGAGGTGATGACCGTGACCTTGAAGGATCTGGCCGGCGCGGCGCTGTTCAGCCGCACGCTCGAGCCCGAGCGTGACGGCGCCGCCGCGCCGCGCTGAGCCCGCCGACGCTTCGGCGTGCATCGCGGCTAGCCGGTCGCCTCGGCCGCCATCACCGGCGTCGCCAGGAGCTGGTCGATGAGGCCCAGGCCCAGCTTGACGTCGGTCCAGAACGAGCCGGCCGCCAGCTCGGGCAGCCGCCGCGGCCCGCCCTGCGGATCGGTCAGGC
>DASUGG010000095.1:0-3388 GCA_036274135.1 Geminicoccaceae bacterium | reverse complement strand
GTCGCCCGGAACGCCGCGACCAGATCGGTCGGCAGCTGCGCGATGAAGCCCACCGTGTCCGACAGGATCGCCCGCCGCCCCGAGGGCAGCACGAGCTGCCGCATGGTCGGGTCGAGGGTCGCGAACAGCTGGTCGCGGGCGCCGACCGCGGCGCCGGTGAGCCGGTTGAACAGGGTCGACTTGCCGGCATTGGTGTAGCCGACCAGCGCGATCACAGGATAGGACACGCGCCGGCGCGCGGCGCGGTGCAGGCCGCGCGTCCGCTTGACCGCCTCCAGGTCGCGCTCGATCCGGTCGATCCGCTCGTCGATCCGGCGGCGGTCGAGCTCGATCTGCGACTCGCCCGGGCCGCCCAGGAAACCGAAGCCGCCGCGCTGGCGCTCGAGATGCGTCCAGGAGCGCACCAGGCGCGAGCGCTGATAGGTCAGCGCCGCCAGCTCGACCTGCAGGCGGCCTTCCCTGGTCTTCGCCCGGGCGCCGAAGATCTCGAGGATCAGCCCGGTGCGGTCGATCACCTTGCACTTCCAGGCGCGCTCGAGGTTGCGCTGCTGCACGGCGCTGAGCGCGCCGTCGACGACCACCAGCTCGACCGCGCGCGCCGCGACCTCCTCGCCGATCGCCCGCAGCTTGCCGGGGCCGATCAGGGTCGCAGGGCTCGGCCGGCGCAGCGGCACCACCACCGCGTCGACCACCTCGAGACCGATCGCCCGGGCGAGCCCGACCGCCTCGCTCAGACGCCCCTCATCGCTGCGCCCGCCGCGCCCCTGCCCGGCCGGGCGCGGGTGCAGCACCAGCACCCGCCGGCGGCCGTCGTGCCGGTCAGCATCTGCCCGGTCCGCCTCCGGCAAGGGGTCTGCCATCCGCCCGGCGGCTCACCGGGCGGCGGGAGCGCTGGCCGCCTCCTCGGCGCTCGGCTCGTAGAGACGCACGACCGTCGACGGCATCACCGTCGACACCGCGTGCTTGTAGACCAGCTGCACGTGGCCGTCGCGCCGCAGCAGCAGCGAAAAGTTGTCGAACGAGCTGATGACACCCTGTAACTTGACGCCGTTGATCAAGAAGATGGTGACAGGGATCTTGTTTTTGCGAATGTGATTCAGAAACACGTCTTGCACATTCTGCGTCTTCTCGGCGGACATAACGCTGACCCTTTCTTCTTGTTGCACGGCGGGGACGATCACCGTCCGTCCACCCTCCTCCGAACGTTGGTCGACCGCGCATCCTGACCCGGCCGGTCGGCAGGACCGGAGCTCGGCGCCGCCGGATCGCAGGCACAACCCGCGAGCTTAACCACGAACCGCAACCCTTGCCCAGCACATTAGTGCAGAACTATCAACTGTTGATTTGCTAGCGCGAGCATGCTGCACGATGCTGCCGGCGGCATCGTCGGTCGGCCGGCGGCGGCGCGTCGGCATGCCGGTCGGCCGCCATCGGGGGCGACCGGAGCCGTGGCTCAGGGTGGCGATGCGCGTCATCGCGGCGGCCCTAGAAGTAGTCGACCCGCACGGCGAACAACTTCTCGACCTTCTTCACCGCCGAGGCCCGGGCGGCGATGATCACGCGGTCGCGCGCCCGGATCACGGTGTCCGCACGCGGCGTGATGATCTCGCCGCCGCGCAGGATCGCGCCGACCAGCACGCCGCCGGGCAGCCGCGCCTGGCGCAGCGTCTGGCCGACCAGCGGCGAGGTCTCGAGCGCTTCCGCCTCGAGCACCTCGGCCTCGCCGTCGCGCAGCGAGTAGGCCGACTTGATCCGGCCGCGCCGGACATGGCGCAGCACGCTCGAGACGGTCGCCTCGCGCGGGCTGATCACCACGTCGATCGCGAGCGAGCTCAGCAGCGGCGCATAGGCCGTGTTGTTGATCAGGGTGAGCGCCTGCTTGCAGCCGTAGCGCTTGGCCAGCAGCGCCGCCATGACGTTGATCTCGTCGTTGTTGGTGACGCTGACGATCGCCTCGGCCGCCGCCAGGTTGGCCTCCTCGAGGATCTCCGGGTCGCGCACGTCGCCGTGCAGCACGATCGCCGATGACAGCCGGTCGGCGACGTGGCGCGCCCGCAGCGGGTTCAGCTCGATCAGGGTGAGCGTGCTGGCGGCGCGATCGGCCTCGAGCTGCTCGGCGAGGAACAGGCCGATATTGCCGCCACCGGCGATCACGATCCGCTGCGCCATCTTCTCCTCGTGACCGAAGGCGCGCATCGCCCTGGCGGTATGGCTGGTGTCGACCACGGAGTAGACCTCGTCGCCGGCGATCAGATGGTCGTCGCCCGAGGGTACGAACAAATGGCCTTCGCGAATGATGCCAACGCAGATCAGATGCAGGTCCGGAAACAGGAAGGTGAGCTGGCGCAGCGGCGTGTCGAGGATCGGGCAGTCGGGGCCGCAGCGCGCCGCGATCAGGCGCAGGCGGTCGTCGGCGAACGGCGTCACCTCGGTCGCGCCCGGCACCTCGAGGCGCCGGGCGATGGCGCGGGCGATCTCGAGCTCGGGCGAGATGATCACGTCGATCGGCAGATGCTCGCGCCGGAACAGGTCGCGCCAGCGGCTCTGCAGGTAGCTCTGGTGCCGCACCCTGGCGATCTTGGTCGGGACGTTGAACAGCGAGTGCGCGATCTGGCAGGTGACCATGTTGACCTCGTCGGCGTTGGTCACCGCGATCACGATCTCGGCGTGGCGGGCGCCGGCCTGCTCCAGCACTTCGGGATGCGAGGCGAAGCCGGTGATCGCCTGGATGTCCAGGCTCTCGCCGATCTTCTGGGTCAGCTCCGGGCGCTGGTCGATGACCGTGACGTCGTTGCCGGCGCCGGCGAGATAGCGGGCGATGTTGTAGCCGACCTGCCCGGCGCCGCAGACGATGATCTTCATCGGCCGCGACCCGGCGACCGCGAGCGGCGCTCAGCCATCGGCAGAGATGTTGAGCGACTTGAGCTTGCGATGCAGGGCCGAGCGCTCCATGCCGACGAACCCGGCCGTGCGCGAGATGTTGCCGCTGAAGCGCTCGAGCTGCGCCTGCAGATAGGCGCGCTCGAAATGCTCGCGCGCCTCGCGGATCGGCATGACCATCAGCTCGCCGTTGGTGCTGGGATTGAGGCTGGCGGTGGTCTCCTCGATCAGCTCCGGCGGCAGACTGTCGACGCCGATCTCGGTGCGGGCGTCGCCCGTCGCCATGATCAGCAGCCACTCGAGCACGTTGCGCAGCTGGCGGACGTTGCCTGGCCAGCTGGCCGCCTGGAACAACGCGAGGGCGTCCGCCGACAGCTTGCGGACCGGAAGGCCCGACGCCTCGGCGGCGCGCGCCATGAAGTACTCGGTCAGCATCGGGATGTCGGCGCGCCGCTCCGATAGCGGCGGCACCGGAATCGGCACGACGTTCAGGCGATAGTAGAGGTCC
>DASUGG010000094.1:0-5451 GCA_036274135.1 Geminicoccaceae bacterium | reverse complement strand
ATCCCGCCAAGGCGCTGAACATCGCGACCGACATGTACACGGGCAATCAGGACATCGTCGGCTATTTCGGCGCCTGCGACGGCGGCGGCACCGGCGCCGGGCAGCTGGTCAAGCAGAAAGACCTCAAGGGCAAGGTGCACGTGGTCTCCTTCGACACCTCGCCCGAGGAGCTGCAGCTGTTCAAGGACGGCTACATCGACGCCCTGATCGTGCAGGACCCGTTCCAGATGGGCTATCGCGGCGTCCATGCGATGGACAAGGTGCTGAAGGGCGAGAAGATCGAGCCCCGGGTGGTCGAGATCCCGGCGCAGGTCGTGACCATGGATAACTTCAACGATCCGAAGATCCAGGAGCTGCTGAACCAGTAGGCCTCGACGGGCCGGCCGGTGCACCCGGCCGGCCCACGTCATCCCGCTCGCCGTGGCCTACGAGGGCAGCGGGGTCGGGGGCGACCCGTCGAGTAGAGCGCTGCCTCTCAGGCGACGCCGGCCAACTCCACGAGCGTCGCGGCCAGCACCCGGGCGCCAGCGGCGAGGTCCTCGGGCTTGGCGTACTCCGCCGGGCTGTGGCTGATGCCGTTCTTACACGGCACGAAGATCATGCCTGCGGGCGCCAGCTCGGCGATGAAGTTGGCGTCGTGGAAGGCGCCGGACGGCATCCGCATGTGCCGGCAGCCGGCGAGCCCGGCGGCGCGCTCGACGACGTCGACGATCGCGGCCGGGAAGACGCAGGGCGGCCGGTTGAAGGTCTCGCTCACCCTGACCCCGCAGGGACCGGCGTTGTCGCGGCAGACCGCCTCGATGCGCCCGCCGCGCTCCGCCAGAACGCGCGCCTCGGGGTGGCGGAAGTCGATGCTGAACGTGACCTTGGCCGGCACGGTGTTGGGCGAGTTCGGCTCGACGTCGAGCCGGCCGACCGTGAAGCGCAGCAGGTCCTGCGGCTCGTGCATCAGCTCCTGCAGCGCCGCGATCATGCGGACCGCCGCGCAGAGCGCATCCTTGCGGCCGCGAAGCGGCGCGGTGCCGGCGTGACCCGGCTCGCCCTCGACCTCGACCACGTACCAGCGTGCGCCCTGGATGCCGCTGACGACGCCGATCTGGTGCCCGCTGGCCTCGAGCTGCGGCCCCTGCTCGATATGCGGCTCGACATAGGCATGGATCGGTAAGCCGAAGCTCCGCCGCGCGAGGTCCGGCGTTGCAGCCAGCGTCGCCTCGAGCGCGTCCCCGAAACGGATGCCCGCGGCGTCGACGGCGTCGAGGCAGCTCGCGAGGTCGATCGCTCCCGCGAACACCGCCGAGCCCATTGCGCCCGGGGCGAACCGGCCGCCCTCCTCGTTGGTCCAGGCCACCAGCTCGATCGGGTGTCGGGTCTCGATGCCGGCGGCATCCAGCGCCTCCATGGCCTCCAGCGCCGCGAGCACGCCGAAAATGCCGTCGAACCGGCCGCCGGTCGGCTGGCTGTCCATGTGCGAGCCGGCCACGACCGGCGCGGCGGCCGGATCGCGCCCCGGGCGGCGCACGAACAGGTTGGCGATCGGATCGACCGCCGCCTGCCAGCCTCGCGAGCGCGTCCACTGCAGCAGCAAGGCCCGCGCGCGGATGTCCTCGGGCGACAGCGCCGGGCGATTCACGCCGTCGCCGGCGATCGCGCCGATCTCGGCCATCGCCATGTGCCGCCGCCACAGCCGCTGCCCGTCGACCGCGGCGATGGCTGATCTGGCCGCCTGCTCGCTTGCCAAGGCGATTTTCCCTCTCCGGTCACTTTCGCGGGAGGACGGCTCCCGCGGCGCTATCTTTCCCCCGACCGCGCGCCGTCGCCAAGGGAATCCCGCCACGCTCGCATGCCTTTGACCGGTGCATCACATGCCGAACGCCGGCGCTTGGCCGGGCATGGATCGCCCGCCATACTCCGCACGCTTCGCCCGATCAGGGAGGTCTCATGTCGCCCGCCACCTACGAGCTCTTTGCCGTCAAGTATGCCGAGTTCTCGCGCCCCGCGGTGCAGAACTTCACCTTCGCCGCCGACGTGCACGACGGACCGATGCCGCTCGACTACTTCACCTGGATCGCGCGATCGCCCGAGCGGACCTTCGTCATCGATACCGGCTTCGACGAGGCGACCGGCGGGCGGCGGGCGCGCTCGATCCTGCGCGACCCGAGCGAGGGCTGCGCCGCGCTCGACGTCGACACCGCCCGGATCGAGGACGTGATCGTCACCCACCTGCACTACGACCACGCCGGCAATCCCGGCGCTTTCCGGCGCGCCCGCTTCCACCTGCAGGACCGCGAGATGGCCTACGCGACCGGCCGGCACATGTGCCACGGCAGGCTGCGGATGCCCTTCGACGTCGAGCACGTCGTCGACATGCTGCGCGAGGTCTATCGCGGCCGGGTGGCGTTCCACGCCGGCGACGTCGAGATCGCGTCCGGCATCAGCCTGCACCTGGTGGGCGGCCACAGCGACGGCCTGCAGGTCGTGCGCGTGCACACCAGGCGCGGCTGGGTGGTGGTCGCCTCCGACGCGATCCATTTCTACGCCAACATGGAGACCGGCAACCCGTTTCCGATCGTGTTCAACGTCGGCGACATGATGGAAGGCTGGAACACCTGCCGCCGGCTCGCCGATTCCGAGCAGCACATCGTCCCGGGCCACGACCCGCTGGTGATGCAGCGCTATCCCGCGCCGTCTGCCGAACTCGAAGGCATCGCCGTGCGGCTCGACGTGCCGCCGCGCATCTAGCCGCGCGTGTCGGCGGCGTCCACGGGCGCCGGCGCGAGCTCGGTGGCGCGCCACATCTCGGGCCAGACCACGGCCGTGAGCGCCAGCGCGACCAGCCCTTCGATCGCCATGATCTGGACCGCGGCCGCGGCGCCGAGCGCGTCGGCGAGCCAGCCGAGATGCAGCATGCCGAGCGGCCCGGCGCCGATGCACACCGTCAGCACGCCCATCACCCGCGAGCGCACTTCCGGGCGCGCCGCGAGGAAGGTGATCGTCACCTGCATCACCGAGAACCCGGCCAGGCTGAAGCCGCAGATCAGGTTCAGCGCGAGCGACAGCGGAAACACGGCCGACAGCGCGAAGGCCAGCACCGCGAGCAGGAACACGAAGGAGCTCAACAGATAGACCCGGGTGTAAGTGCGCGGCCGGATGAACGGGCCGATCACCAGCGCGCCGAGCAGCGCGCCCAGGCCTTCGATCGACATCAGGAGGCCGATCGGGAACGCCGACAGCTGCAGCACTCGCTCGCCGATCACCGGCACCATGGTGATGTAGGCGAAGCCCCAGAAGTTGACGACCAGAGTCACCATCAGGGCGCCGACGATCACCCGGCTGTTGCGCACGAAGGACCAGCCCTCGCGCAGCCTGGTCAGGATGCCCCCGCCGCGGCCCTCGAACCGCGTCGAGCGCGACCGCAGCCGCAGGATCAGGACGATGCTCACGAGATAGAGGCCGGCGCCCAGGAGATAGGCGCCCTGCAGGCCGACGGTCTCGAGCAGCAGCCCGCCCAGCGCCGGCCCGAGCATCCGCGTCGCATTGCCAGTGGCGGAATCCAGCGCCATGGCCTGGCCGAGGCGATCGATGCCGGCGATCTCGCCGGTCATGATCCGGCGCACCGGATAGTCGGCGGCGAAGAACACGCCGTTGAGGAAGGCGCCGAGCGCGATCTGCCAGAGCGTGATCCTGCCGGTCAGCGCCAGCGCGCCCAGGACCAGCGAGACCAGCATCAGCACCGCGAGGCCGAGCAGCAGCAGGGTCCTGCGCTCGTAGCGATCGGCCAGCGCGCCGGCCGGAAGGCCGCACAGGAACATCGGCGCGAGGCGCGCCACCGTCATCCACGCGACCATCGACGGCGAGCCGGTCTGCTCGAGCACATAGACGCCGACCGCCAGCAGCTCGAGCCAGCGCAGCCCGCCGGTGAGCCCGCCGATCAGCCATACCCGACGAAAATCCGCATCGGCGAGCAACGCCAGCATGCTCTGACGACCTCGATCGTGCACCCGCTCGCACATCCGCGGTCGGCGGGCTTGGCGCCGCATTGTGGTCGCGATCGGGATCTGGCACTACGCGCGCGACGGCAGCGCCGCGCGCGCCCTCATCTACACCGTCCGTCCCGGGGGCGAAAGGAGCCACGAGAGCCATGACCACGGACCAGGCTACGATCATCGCGGGATTCGGGTTCGACACCGAAGCCGCAGCACCCGACCTTGCCGATCTCGACGAGGTGCTGGCGCGGATCGCCGCGAGCGGCGCCAGCCATGCCGAGCTGTCGCTGTGCGGCTACGAGCTGATCGCGGGCGGCCGGATCCTCGCCGAGCGGCGCCGCAAGCTCGAGCAGATCTGCGCCCGCCACCGGCTCGCCTACACCGTCCACGGCACGCTCGCCGTGAACTTCATGGACGAGGCGCATCTCGATCTGCACAAGGCGGTCTGCCGCGCCATGCTCGAGCTGTGCGATGCCGTCGGCGCGAGCGTGATGGTGCAGCATCCGGGCAAGGTGCCGGCCCGGCCGGCGCCCGTCCTCGAGCGGCTGCACGCGATCGAGCGCGACGCGCTGCGCGAGATGGGCGACGTCGCGGCCCGCTACGGCGTCAGGATCGCGGTCGAGACCCTGTTCGTCGAGGAGCCGCAGCGCTACACCGCCGACCCGGTGCGGCTGGCCGCGGAAATCGCCGCGATCGACCATCCGCAGGTCTGCGGCGCCCTCGATTTCAGCCACGCCTACATCATCACGACGTTTCGCGGCATGGACTACATGGCGGCGCTGCGCGCCTTCGCGCCGTGCACCAACCACCTGCACGTGCACGACTCGTTTGGCCGGCCGACCACGATGGGCGGCTTCTACTCGCACCCCGAGCGCATCGCGTTCGGGATGGGCGACCTGCACCTGCCGATGGGCTGGGGCGACATTCCGTGGGAGGAGATCCTGCCGCAGCTCGCCTTCCGCCCCGGCACGGCGATGATCGTCGAGCTGCCGCCGCGCCACATGGCCGAGCTGGAAAGCTGCGCCGCGACCGCACGGCGCTTCATGGACATCGTGAACCGGGCGCAGTGCCGGGCGGCCTAGGCGCGCATCGCGAGCCCGGGTCGACTGTCGCAAGCAAAGGCGGCGCGTCCAAAGCAGCAGTTCCAGAAAGACTTTCCTGTGCCGACAAAAATACGACCGGTTAGGGATCAATCCTCAGGCCACCCATTTGCCAGTGAGCGGCGAGTAAATTCAAGTCGAGTGACTGGGTTGCGCCACCAGCTCGAATGGACTACTCACTCCTCGAGTGTCGCACTTCAGCCTGATCTATCGCTATTTCCCGCCCCTAGGAGGGAGAACTGCCATGGCGGAGAAGTCGACGGATAAAGCACAGCAGAAGACGCAGGAAACAACCGATGGGGCCAGCGAGGTGATCGGCAGGGTCACCGACATGGCGCTACGAGCGGGGGTTTCGAGCCTGAGCCCGG
>DASUGG010000093.1:0-9009 GCA_036274135.1 Geminicoccaceae bacterium | reverse complement strand
GCTCGACGATTTGGAGCACGCCTGGAGCGCCGCGCGGCCCCTCTCCGCCGGCGGCCGGTCGCCGGCATCGGCGCGCTGGCGGTGATCGCCCGCGGGGCGCCTGCTCGACGACCAGGAGGGCTGCCACGGCGGCCGGAATGCCGCGCTGATCGAGCGTAGCGAGAGCACGGCCTGCACCAGGACCGAGCCTGCGACCATAGCTTCGGGGCTCCCGCCCCAGGCCTTCGCGCCACCTTCCCCAGCTTCCCGCGATTGACGTAGGCTGGCTTTCCATCCGGCGGCGCCAACCCACATGGGGATGCGGCCGCGGCGTTTCTTGCGAAGGGCACCGGCGTGGGCGCAGAGCTGACCATCGCGATCGCGCAGACCAACCCGACGGTCGGCGCCATCACCAACAACCTCGCCTTGATCCGCGCCACGCGCGCCCGCGCGGCAGAGGCCGGGGCGGATCTGGTGGTGTTCTCCGAGCTCGTGGTGGTCGGCTACCCGCCCGAGGACCTGGTGCTGAAGCCTGCCCTGCAGGAGCATGTGGCGTGCGCCGTGCAGGCCCTGGCCGAGGACACGGCGAGCGGCCCGGCGATGATCGTGGGCGCGCCGTGGCGCGATCGCGGCAATCTTTACAACGCGATGCTGCTGCTGCACGGCGGCAGGATCGTCACCGCGCGCTACAAGCACGATCTGCCGAACTACGGCGTGTTCGACGAGAAGCGGGTGTTCGCGCCCGGCCCGATCCCCGGCCCGATGGCGTTGCCGCTGGCCGGCGGCGACGAGCAGATCCGGATCGGCGGCATGGTCTGCGAGGACATGTGGACCGAGGACGTCGCCGAGGGTCTGCAGGAATCCGGCGCCGAAATCCTCATCGTGCCGAACGGCTCGCCCTTCGAGGCCGACAAGCAGGACGTGCGCATGAACCTCGCGGTCGCGCGGATCACCGAGACCGGCCTGCCGCTGATCTACTGCAACCAGGTCGGAGGCCAGGACGAGCTGGTGTTCGACGGCGCGTCGTTCGTGCTGAACGCCGACCGCCGCCTCGCGGCGCAGGCCAAGGCGTTCGAGGAGGACCTGCTGATCACCCGCTGGCGCCGCGACGGCGACGTCTGGACCTGCATCGAGGGCAGGATCACGCCGCCGGTCGAGGGGCTGGAGGCGGTCTATCGCGCGATGTGCCTGGGCCTTCGCGACTATGTCGACAAGAACGGCTTTCCCGGCGTGGTGCTCGGCCTGTCGGGCGGCATCGATTCGGCGCTGTCGGCGGTCGTCGCGGTCGATGCGCTCGGGGCGCAGCGGGTGCACGGTGTGATGATGCCCTCGCGCTACACCTCGCAGGCCAGCCTCGAAGACGCCAGGGCCGTCGCCGGCGCGCTCGGCATCCGCCTCGACCAGGTGTCGATCGAGCCCGGCGTGGCGGCCTTCGAGGCGATGCTCGCGCCGATCTTCAGGGGCCTGCCGCCCGACATCACCGAGGAGAACATCCAGGCGCGCATCCGCGGCGTGCTGCTGATGGCGATCTCCAACAAGCAGGGCGCGATGCTGCTGACCACCGGCAACAAGTCCGAGATGTCGGTCGGCTACGCCACCCTCTACGGCGACATGTGCGGCGGCTATTCGGTGCTGAAGGACGTCTACAAGACTGCGGTGTTCGCGCTCTCGCGCTGGCGCAACCAGCATCGGCCCGCGGGCGCGCTCGGCCCCGCCGGCGCCGTGATCCCCGAGCGGGTCATCACCAGGCCGCCCTCGGCCGAACTGCGCGCCGACCAGACCGACCAGGACAGCCTGCCGCCCTACGACGTGCTCGACGCGATCCTGCAGGGCCTGGTCGAGACCGATCTCTCGGCGCGCGACCTCGTCGAGCAGGGCTACGACCCCGAGGTCGTGCGCAAGGTCTCCAACCTTTTGGACGTCGCCGAGTACAAGCGCCGCCAGGCGCCGCCAGGCGTCAAGATCACGCGCAAGGCGTTCGGCCGCGACCGCCGCTACCCGATCACCAACGCTTTCCGGCGCATGGGCTTCGACTAGGACGCGGCCGCCGACGGCTGGCGCGCTGCCGGAAGAGTGCCCTACATGGTAGGTCAGATCACCGGCGACTGGTGGCCGTAGGCTGTCCGAGGGCAGCCCGGCCGGCCAAGCCGCCCTTTTTGCGCGAGAGCTGCATCGCCTGGCCCTTTTTCGATGAGATCACCCGGCGATTGACGCCAGCCCAGCCGATCTCGCCGAACAGCCGGCCATACTCGATCTTCGGACAGCGATCCATCACGACGTCGAGCCCGGCTGCACGCGCCCGCTCCGCCGCGCCGTCATGGCGCACGCCGAGCTGCATCCACAGCACCTTGGCGCCGATCCTAATCGCATCCTCGACGACCGGCGGCGCGTCCTCGGAGCGGCGGAAAACCTGCACCATGTCCGGCGGCTCGGGCAGCTCGTCCAGCGACGCGAGCACCGTCTCGCCGAGAATCTCCTCGCCGGCATAGCGCGGGTTGACCGGGATCACCCGGTAGCCCTTGCTCTGCAGGTACAGCATCGCGAAGTAGGACGGCCGCATGTCGTTCGCGCTCATGCCGACCGCGGCGATCGTCCTCACTTTCTTGAGGATTTCGCGGATGTATCGGTCATCGTAGCTCAGCTTGTCCATCGGATCCGTGCTTCTCGCGGCTCAGCCCGGCCACTCGGGGCGGCGCTTCTCGAGAAACGCCGCGAGGCCTTCCTCGAAGTCCTTGCCCAGCGCATTGTCGACGATCACGCCGGTGGTGAAGCGGTAGGCCTCCTCGAGGCCCATCTCGAGCTGCCGGTAATAGGCCCGCTTGCCGAGCGCCAGCACCTCGCGCGGCTTGTCCAGGAGGCGCGCGACCATGCCGTCGAACGCCTCCTCGAGCCGCTCCGGCGGCACCACCTGGTTGACCAGGCCCAGCCGCAACGCCTCGTCGGCCTCGATGAAATCGCCCGTCAGCAGCATCTCCATGGCCGGCTTGCGCGGCAGGTTGCGCGACAGCGCCACCATCGGCGTCGAGCAGAACAGGCCGTATTTGACGCCCGAGGTGGCGAAGCGCGCATCGGTCGTGGCGAGCGCCAGATCGCAGGCGGCGACGAGCTGGCAACCGGCGGCCGCGGCGATGCCGTCGACCAGCGCGATCACCGGCTGCGGCAGCCGGGTCAGCGACAGCATCACCTGCGAGCACTGGTCGAACAGCGCCAGCAGCTTGTCGCGCTCGCGCTCGGC
This sequence comes from Geminicoccaceae bacterium, assembly GCA_036274135.1. GTDB lineage: Bacteria > Pseudomonadota > Alphaproteobacteria > Geminicoccales > Geminicoccaceae > DASUGG01. The sequence continues at coordinate 5,795 of DASUGG010000093.1, read as the reverse complement.
GGCGATCTCCTTCATGTCGTGGCCGGCGCAGAACGCGGGGCCCTGCCCGGTGATCGCCACGACGCGGATCGCGGGATCGTCCCTGATCGCGTCGAGCTCGGCCTGCAGCGCGCCGAGCAGCTCGCGCGTCAGGGCGTTGTACTGATCGGGCCGGTTCAGGGCGAGGCCCGCGACGCCCTCCGCGTCGCTGCGCAGCAGCACGGGTTGCGGCGCCGTGCTCTCCTCGACCTCGACCAGATCCGCCTCGGCAGCATCGCTCATCGCTGCTTCCTCCGGCTCGTCCCTGCGGTCCGTTTGCCGTTATGCTGCTCCTTATATGCCGACGATCGGCGCGGGCGCCAAGCCCGCCGGGAGGACGAGCCGTGGACCAGGACCGCGCCGGCGAGCCGAAGATCAGCGTCGCGGCGTTCCAGGCGCACGCCTTCGAAGGCGTGCCCTATGCCGGCCAGCTCGGCTGCCGGGTCGAGCGCTTCGCGGCCGGCCACGTCGTCCTGCGCATGCCCTACCGCGAGCTTCTGCGCCGGCCCGGCGGCACGATCTGCGGCCCGGCGCTGATGGCGCTCGCCGACGTCACGCTCTACGGCGTCGTGCTGTCGACGGTCGGCGAGGTCGCGCTCGCGGTCACCACCGACATGACCATCCACTTTCTCCGCCGGCCGGCCGCGCGCGACGTCGTCGCCGAGGGCCGCCTGCTGCGGCTCGGCCGGCGGCTCGCGGTCGGGGAGGTGAGCATGCGCAGCGACGGTGAGGCCGGCGCGATCTGCCACGTCGTCGGGACCTACGCGATCCCGTCGGAGGCCGATCGGCGTCGCGACGTTGACAGCGGGCCACGTTCGCCCTAGGTATCCGCGCGCGGCTCGGATCGGTGCGGTCCGGGCGTCTTCCCGTGCCCCCGGCGCAGCTGTGCAGGCCTGATCCGATGAAGACTTACTCCGCCACGCCCAAGGACATCGAGCGTGCCTGGTACGTGATCGACGCCGATGGCCTGGTGCTCGGCCGGCTGGCGGCCCTGGTCGCCGAGCGGCTGCGCGGCAAGCACAAGCCGATGTACACGCCGAATCTCGACTGCGGCGACCACATCGTCGTGGTCAACGCCGAGAAGGTGGCGCTGACCGGCAACAAGCGCGCCCAGAAGACTTACTACCGGCATACCGGCTATCCGGGCGGGCTCAAGCAGCGGACGGCCGAACAGGTGCTGCAGAGCGCGCATCCGGAGCGGCTGATCGAGAAGGCGGTGCAGCGCATGCTGCCCAAGGGGGCGCTCGGCAGCGCGCAGCTGAAGAAGCTGCACGTCTACGGCGGCCCCGAGCATCCGCACCAGGGGCAGACGCCGGCGGCGCTCGAGCTGGCCGCCCTCAATCGCAAGAACAGCATCAAGAGCTAGCCGATGGTCGACACCCCGACGCGTACCCTGGCCGACCTCAAGGACCTCGCGCAGGCGGTCCCGAGCGAGCCCGAGATCGCTGCGCCGACGCCGAAGATCGACGCGCAGGGCCGCGCCTATGCGACCGGCCGGCGCAAGGATGCGGTGGCGCGAGTCTGGGTCAAGCCGGGCTCCGGGCGGGTCACGATCAACGGCCGCGACATCGCCGTGTATTTCGCGCGGCCGGTCTCACGCATGGTGATCAACCAGCCGTTCGTGACGATCAGCCGGGTCAACCAGTTCGACGTCCACGCCACGGTGAAGGGCGGCGGGCTGTCGGGCCAGGCGGGCGCGCTACGCCACGGCATCAGCCGGGCCCTGGTCGCCTACGATCCGGGCCTGCGCCCGGCGCTCAAGAGCGGCGGCTTCCTGCGCCGCGACCCGCGGCGGGTCGAGCGCAAGAAGTACGGCCTGCGCAAGGCGCGCCGCAGCTTCCAGTTCTCCAAGCGCTGAGCGCCGCGGCTCAGCGCTGCGGCCGGTCCGGCAGCCGCCCGGGGATTTCCAGCGTCGTGCTGGTGCCCGCCTTGTCCGGCGCATAGACGAAGCGGCGGCTGCAATAGGGGCATTCGACCTCGCCGGTCCGGTCGATCGCGAGGAACACCCGCGGGTGCCCGAGCACGCCGACGCCGCCGTCGCACACGGCCGTCCTGCCGTCGACGTAGATCACCTCGATCTCTTCCGTCACGTCGGGCCTTGTCCGGCCCGGCTCGTCCAACCGCATGCGCCGCTCCATCTGGTCGCCCGATAGATAAGATCGCGGCGGGGCGATTGACAAGCGATCGCTGCCGGCCGATGCGAGCTTGGCGCGAGGGTGACGGGGGAGGTCGCGATGATCCTGGTGTTCGGCTCGCTCAACGCCGACCTGGTGTTCCGGGTGCCGGCCCTGCCGCGGCCCGGCGAGACGGTGCTCTGCCCCGGCTATGCGCTGGAGCCGGGCGGCAAGGGCGCCAACCAGGCCGCCGCTGCCGCCAAGGCCGGCGCGGCCGTGCGCATGGTGGGATGCGTCGGCAACGACAGCTTCGGCGACGTGCTGCGCAAGCGGCTGGCGCAGGCGGGCGTCGACTGTGCCGGCGTGGCCGCCACGAGCGAGACCACCGGCGTCGCGGTGATCGGCGTCGACCCCGCCGGCGAGAACCAGATCATCGTGGCGAGCGGCGCCAATCTCGCCGCGAGCGCCGCACAGGTCGGCGAGGCCGAGCTGCACACGGGCGTGACCCTGCTGTGCCAGAACGAGGTGCCTCCGGAGGCGACCTTCGCGCTGCTCGAGCGGGCAGCGCGCCACGGCGCCCGCACGATCCTCAACCTCGCGCCGGCGGCGCCGGTACCGCCTGGGGTGCTCGACGCCCTGAACGTGCTGGTGGTCAACGAGATCGAGGCCGCGATGGCGGCCGGCCGCGCGGCGGGCGTGCCAGGCGATCCGCAGGCGCTGGCGGCAAATCTCGCCGCACGCCACGATCTTGTCTGCGTCGTGACGCTCGGCGCCGCGGGCGCGATCGCGCGAGGCCCCGCTTGGGGCTGGGGGATCGGGTCGCTGCCGGTCGAGCCGGTCGACACCACGGGCGCCGGCGACGCGTTCGTGGGCGTGCTCGCCGCCTCGCTCGATGGGGCGGCGCTGCCCGAGGCGTTGCCCGCTGCCCTGCGTCGGGCAAGCGTCGCGGCGGGGCTCGCCTGCACCCGGGTGGGCGCCCAGACGAGCCAACCCACGGCGGCCGAGATCGCGGCGCGCCTGCCGGACCTCGCCCCGGCGACCCCGCTCGAGTGAACGTGGGCATGCCGAACGACCGCAGGAATCCGATGAACCACGAATGGGGACGGGCGAGCTGGCGCGTGTAGATGGCACGCTGGCGCGAGCTAGGCCCCGCGGAGCTGCCGCGTCAGCAGACCAGGGCGCGGGGACGGGGCAGGACGCACTGCGCCATGGCGTAGCCGCGCTCCTCCCCCGGATGGATCGGCGCGTCGTCGAGGCGCGCGAGGCCCATGTAAGTGACGTGCACGCGGGCCAGGCCCTGATCCTCGAACCCGAGCTCGCGCGCCGCGGCCTGCGACAGGTCGATCAGCCGGCCGTCGACGAACGGCCCGCGGTCGTTGACCCGCAGCACCAGGCTGCGGCCATTGGCGAGGTTGGTCACCTGCACGATGCTCGGCAGCGGCAGGGTCGGATGCGCCGCGGTCAGCGCCTCCATGTCGTAGACCTCGCCGTTCGCGGTGTAGCGCCCGTCGTAGGCCTCGCCATACCACGAGGCGATGCCCGTGGCCTCGTATTCGTTCACGAACTGCGGCCGATACAAGGTGCCGTTGATCCTGTACGGCTCGCCGATCTTGTAATGCGGCCGGGGCTCGGGCGAGCCGCAGCCGGCGAGCATCAGCCCGGCGAGCATCAGGGTGGACGCGAGCGCCAGCCGGACCGTCACCATTCGCTGCACGTGAGCACCCGCTTCGGTCGTTCTTTTCCATGCCATCAAGACCACAGGCGACGGGCCGTGGCAACAGGCCGGAAGCTTGCCCGGCCCCGGGCGAGCGCGTAGCGTCCGCGACTTGGGTCGGCAGGTCGGGAGGGCACGCCATGAAGATCGGGATCGTCGGCAGCGGCGCCATGGGCTGCGTCTACGGCGCGCTGCTTGCGGACGCCGGCAACGAGCTGTGGCTGCTGGATCGCTGGCGGGAGCACATCGACGCGATCCGCGCCAGGGGCCTGCGCTGCGCGGGTGCGAGCGGTGATCGCACGGTCGCGGTCAACGCCACCACCGACGCCGCCGAGGCCGGCGCCTGCGAGCTCGTGATCGTCGCCACCAAGGTCATGGACATCGAGGACGCGGTGCGCGCCGCGGCGCCGATGATCGGGCCGGACACGCTGGTGCTCGCGATCCAGAACGGGCTCGGCAATGTCGAGCGCATCCGCAACGTGCTGAGCGCCGACAATCTGCTGTTCGGCATCGCCGGCGGCTTCGGCGCCGAGATCGTGGCGCCGGGCCACGTCCATCACAACGGCATGGAAGCGGTCAACCTCGCCGAGCTTTCCGGCGGCATCTCGCCGCGCCTCGAGCGGGTCGGCGGGCTGTGGCGCGCGGCCGGCTTCACCGTCAACCTCTACGACGATCTCTGGCCGGTGGTGTGGAGCAAGCTGGTCGCGAACGTCGCGTTCAGCGCGATCTGCACGGTCACGGGGATGCGCACCGGCCAGGTCTGCGCCAACGAGTGGGCCTGGGGCGTCGCCCGCGCCTGCGTCGAGGAGGCCGTGGCGGTCGCGACCGCCAAGGGCATCAAGCTCGCCTATGACGACCCGGTGCGGTGGGCGTGGGACTTCGCGCACAAGATCCCGAACGCGCGCCCGTCGATGTACCAGGACGTGCGCGCCGGGCGCCGCTCGGAGATCGAGTCGATCCAGGGCGGCGTGGTCGCCGAGGGCGCAAGATTGAGCGTCCCGACCCCGACCTGCGCGCTCATGGTGCAGCTGGTGAAGGCGCTCGAGGCGAAGGCGCGTGCCCACGGCGATGCCTATGAGGCGCTGTAAGGCGGCTTAAATGCGCGCAGGCGCTCAGTGCGCGGTCCAGCCGCCGTCGACCGGCAGGATCGCGCCGGTGATCATCGCCGCGGCGTCGCTCGCCAGGAACAGCACCGCCGCCGCGACCTCCTCGGGCAGGGCGAAGCGGCCCATCGGCGTGTCCCGCAGCAGCGCCGCCGTCATCGCCTGATCGGCGAGCAGCGGCTCGGTCAGCCGGGTGCGGGCGAACGTCGGCGCCACGGCGTTGACGCGCACGCCCTGCGGCGCCCATTCGCAGGCGAGCGCGCGGGTGAAGTTGACCACGGCGCCCTTGGCCGTGTGGTAGGCGAGGTTCGGGTAGTGGCCGCCGCCCACCAGCCCCATGATCGAGGCGACGTTGACCATGGCGCCCCGGCCCGCCTGGAGCATGTGCCGCCCCGCCTCGCGGGCGCAGAAGAAGCCGCCGTCGACGCTCACCGCGAGCACCTGGCGCCAGCGCTCGGTCGGCATCTCGACGGTGGGCATGCGGGCGCCGAGCCCGGCATTGTTGACCAGGATGTCGAGCCGACGATGCCGGTCCGCAATCGCCGCGACCACATCCTGTACCTGCGGCTCGTCCGCGACGTCGAGCCGATGCGCCTCGCCGCCGGTTTCATCGGCGACGCGCCGCGCGGCGTCCTCGTCGATGTCGGTCACCGCGACATGCGCGCCGGCCTGCGCGAGCGCATGGCAGACAGCCCGGCCGATGCCGTTGCCGCCGCCGGTCACTAGCGCCACCCGCCCGTCGAGACGCAGCAGCCCGAGATAGTCCGTCATCGACGCCCCCGTGCGCGGCCCTCAGTCCCGGAAGTTCACATATTGCAGCGGCTGCTCGATGCCGAGTCCCTTCAC
>DASUGG010000092.1:0-7762 GCA_036274135.1 Geminicoccaceae bacterium | reverse complement strand
CTGATCGGCATTCTGCTCGGGCCGCTGTTCGAGGAGTACCTGCTGCGCTCGCTCCGGCTCGGTCACGGCGACCTGAGGATCCTGTTCTCGTCCACCATCGGCAACGTGCTGTGGGTGATGGTGGTCCTCTCGCTGCTCCTTCCCTGGCTGCGCTCGCGCCAGACGCAGCGCGCGCTGGAGCGGGCGGCGCAGACGCTTCCCGGCGGCGGGCGGGAGAATGTCGGGTGAGCGCGAAGCCGCTCGCCCGACATGTCCACCGAAGCGCCCGCCGCGAGGCGTCCTCGACGCTGCCACCGCAGCTGCAGATGCGGGCCTCGATCGCCTGCGTATAGCAGTCGGCGAGCCCGTGCTGCTATGGCCTGCAGGAGCGCCACGACGCGACTCTCGCAGGCCGGAACGTGCGGATGACCGGGCCGCGGCGGCCTTGCCCTCGCGCTGCGCCGCCGGCTATCAAGGTGTCCGGCGGCCGGACGGACATGCCCTGAAGCAGGGCCTGCGCGCCGACATCACAAGGCGATGATGTCGATACTCAAGGACCGATCTGGCGGATCGACCGGCGGCATGGATTTGTTATCCTGGACTTCGCTGGCTCGCGCCAAGGGCGCGAGCCGAGATAAGGGAGGCCAAGATGGGTAAGAAAGGCTTCTGCGGCGCGCTGGCATTGTCGGCGGTGATGCTGACGACCCCGGTCCTGGCGCAGGACAGCAAGCAGGTCCGGGTCGGGCTCGGCGACATCGCCACCGTCGAGACGCTCAATCTCCTGATCGCGCTCGAGCGCGCCAAGGAACGCGGCCTGGACGTCGAGTTCACCGCCTTCAAGGACGAGGACGTCGCGGCGCAGGCCGTGGTCAACGGCCAGGTGGACATCGGGATCGGCGCGCCGTATGCCCTGATCCAGAAGGTCCAGGCGCCGATCCGGCTCTTCTACCAGCTGTCGACCCTCAAGTTCTATCCGGTGGTCGATGCTGAGGCCTATCCCGACTGGCAGTCGTTGGACGGCCAGCCGTTCGCCTACCACGGCCGTGGCTCCGGCACCGAGGCCATGGGCAAGCTGCTCGCCGAGCAGAACGGCATCGAATTCGGCGAGATCAGCTACGTGCCCGGCTCGGAGGTGCGCGCCACCGCGCTGATGCAGGGCAACATCAAGGCGACCTTCCTCGACATCACCAACACGAACCTGGTGATGGAGAAGATGCCGGGGAAGTTCCACGTCCTGCCGACTGGCGACATCAACGCCAGCGACGAGGCGCTGTACGCTCGCCTCGACTGGCTGGAGGCGAACCCCGAGACCGTGCAGATCCTGCTCGAGGAACTGCTCAAGACCTGGCGCGACATCAACGCCGACCCGAAGATGGTGGCGGCGGAGCGCGAGCGGCTCGGCCTGCTGCCGGATCTGCCGCCCGACCTCGAGGGGCAGATCACCCCCTACTTCGAGCAGGCGGTCGGCGAGGCCATGTTCCCGAACGACGGCGGCGGCGAGAAGGCGGCGCAGTCCGACTTCGCCTTCTACAGCAAGGCCGGCCAGCTCGAGGGCGCGGTCGATGAGCTGAAGATCGAGGACTTCTGGTATTTCGCACCGCTCGAGAAGGCCCGGGCGGCCGTGCAGGGCTGAGCCCGGCCTATGCCGGAGCGGACCTCGGGGACGGCCGGCCCCCTCGCGGAACGGCGGTCCCCGACGATCGACGAGATCGCGCCGGCCGCGGCCGCCGGTGCGGGGTCGCAGCGGCGGGGAAGCTCGCCGCTGCTGCGCCTGCTCTCGGTGGTGCTGGTGCTCGGCTTGTGGGAATGGGGCGGCCGGATTCCGATCAGCCTCTCCTTCCCGACCTGCAGCCAGACCCTGGCGGCACTCGCCACGATGCTCGCCGACGGCACGCTGCTCGCGGCCTACGCCGACACCATCCGGCCGCTGATCATCGGCCTTGTGCTCTGCGGCGTCGGCGCCGCCGCCGCGGGCATCGCCATGGGCCTGTCGCGCACCATCGAATGGTTCGGGTTGCCCGTCTTCGTCATTCTGCAGGCGGCGCCCTCGGCGGCGATCGTCCCGGTCATCACCTACGTCTACGGCATCGGCCTCGCGGCCAAGGTGTTCGCCGTCGTCCTGCTGTCGGCGCCGGTGATCGTGCTCAACGCGTACAAGGGCATCCGCCACACCAGCCCCTCGCTGCTCGACATGAGCCGCTCGTTCCTGGCCTCGCGGCGGCAGCAGGTCACCAAGATCGTGCTGCCCTCGGCGAGCGGGCTGATCTTCGCCGGCATGCGGCTCGGCGCGGCGCAGGGCTTCACCGGCGTGATCCTGGCCGAGCTGCTGATCACGCCGACCGGCGTCGGCGACCTCATCACCTACTATCGCTCGGTCGCCGACTACCCGAAGATGTTCGCCTCGATCCTCTCGATCATCGTCATCGCGAGCGTCACCATCACGCTCCTGCAGAAGATCGAGGAAACCGTGTTCCGGCCGGAGTTGCGACAGGCGTGAGCGAACGGAGAGCCATGGCCGGCGCGATCCCGACCGCATCCCGGTCCGAGGCGCCCCCGGACCACGTGGTCGAGGCGCGCGGCGTCTCGATGGTGTATCCCGGCAACGTCACGGCGCTCGCCGGCGTCGACATCGGCTTTGCGCGCGGGCAGCTGACGACCCTGCTCGGGCCGTCCGGCTGCGGCAAGACCACGCTGCTCAAGATCATCGCCGGGCTGATCGAGCCGACCGGCGGCGAGATCCTGATCGAGGGGCGTCCGGTTCGCGGGCCCGGGCCCGAGCGAGCGTTCGTGTTCCAGGATTTCGCGCTGATGCCGTGGGCGACGGTGCTGCGCAACGTCGCGTTCGGGCTGGAGCTGCGCGGCGTGCCGAAGGCCGAGCGCGAGGAGATCGCGCGCCGCTGCATCGCCGAGGTGCGCCTCGCGGGCTTCGAGCACAGCTATCCGCATCAGCTGTCGGGCGGCATGCGCCAGCGGGTCGGCCTCGCCCGCGCGCTCGCGGTCGACGCCGAGATCCTGCTCATGGACGAGCCGTTCGCGTCCGTCGACGAGCAGACCCGGCGCAAGTTCCAGGAGGACCTCCTTGCGCTCCTCGAGGTCGAGAAGAAGACCGTGATCTTCGTGACCCACAGCATCGAGGAGGCGGTCTACGTCTCGGACCAGATCGTGCTGTTGAGCGAGCGGCCCGGCCGCGTCTCGAAGATCGTGCGTCCGGGACTCGACCGCAGCGGCGACTTCGAGCGGATCCGGCGCGAGCGCGCCTATCTCGACTGCGTCGACGAGATCTGGAACGTGCTCAAGCGCTATCTCGAGGATTGAGGCGCATGACGATCATGGGTCGACGCGTGCCGATGCTGGCCTCGCTGCTGGTCTGGTTCCTGCTGTGGGAGCTGGTCGGGCGGCTCGGTCTGATCATGCTGATCCCGCCCTTCACCGGCGTCGTCGCCGCCGGCGTCGCCATGCTGCCGACCGGCAAGTTCCAGGACGCGATCGGCATCACCCTGCACGCCTTTGCGGTCGGCCTGGCCTTCTCGCTGGCGGTCGGAATCGGGGTCGGGGTGCTGATGGGGCGGATCCGCGCGGTGGGCGACGTGCTGGGCATGTGGGTCAACATCTTCGAGAGTTCCCCACTCACGGCGATCATCCCCGTCCTGATGGCGGTGCTCGGCTTCGGCCAGACGACGGTGATCGTGACCGTGTTCCTGTTCTCGGTCTGGGTCATCGCGCTCGACACCCAGGTCGGCGTGCGCCAGATCAACCCGTCGCTCGTCGAGATGGCGCGCTCGTTCGGCGCCGGTCGGCTGCAGCTCTATGGCAAGATCCTGATCTTCGCGGCGCTGCCGGAGATCCTCGCCGGGGTCCGCCTCGGCCTGATCCGCGGCGTCAAGGGCGTGGTGATCGGCCAGCTGCTGATCGCGATCATCGGCGTCGGCGAGCTGTTCGAGCTCTACTCGCGCAACTTCCTGATGGAGGAGTTCTGGGCCCTGATCGTCCTGGTCTTCGCCTTCGCCTTCGCGCTGTCCGAGCTGGTCGGGCTGATCGAGCGCCGCGTCGACTACTACGCTGGCGCACGCTGACGCCGCGTCGCCGCCGCGATCGTCCACTGCACCAGCACGACACTTCGGATCCTGACCCGCTGCCTCTGCGGGCCCAGTCCCGAAACAATGGCCGAGCTTGACGGGACGCGGCCAAAAGCGCAGCATCCAGCCGATACTCGATGACGAAGAATTCGCAGCCAACCGCTGCGCACGGCTTTTCAATCAGAGCGCCCTTCCAGCATTTGAAGGGACACGTACAATGCAGAGCTCACGCCGAGATTTCGTAGGCCAAGGTGGCGCCGCGCTGGGCGCCCTCTCGCTGATCAACACGCCGTTCCTGGCGAGCGCCTTTCCGAGCCGGGCGGGCGAGGAGGTCCTGCCCTGGCTGGATCAGCCGCCGGCGAACCCGGAGCCCAATGCGGTGCGCAACCTGCTGCACTGGCAGGAGCTCGACTCCTGGATCACGCCGAACGAGGAGTTCTTCGCCATCGGCCACTACAACTGGCCGACGATCGACGAGCAAACCTGGACGCTCGAGATCGGCGGAAAGGTCGCGCGGCCGCTCACCTTCACGCTCGAGCAGCTTCGGGCGCGACCGCGGCAGGAAGTGGTCTTCACGCTGGAGTGCTCCGGCAATCACGGCTTTCCCTGGTTCATCGGCGGCATCGGCACCGCGAGGTGGGCCGGCACGCCGCTGGCGCCCGTCCTCGAGGAAGCAGGCGTCCTGGACGACGGCAGGGAAGTGATCTTCTTCGGCACCGACCAGGGTGAGGAGGAGGTGCGCGAGATCAAGACGGTGCAGAGCTTTGGCCGCAGCATGGCGCTCGCCGACGCGATGAACCCCGGCAATCTGCTCTGCTACGAGATGAACGACGCGCCCTTGCCCGCGGCGAACGGCTTTCCCCTGCGCCTGATCGCGCCGGGCTGGTTCGGCATCGCCAATGTCAAGTGGCTGCAGCGGATCGAGGTCGCCTCGAGCCGCTATATGGGCCGCTTCATGGCCAAGGACTATGTGACGCTCCGGGAACAGCAGCAGGATGGTCAGACGGTCTGGCTGCAGACCTCGGTCGGCCGTGCGCTCATCAAGTCGGTGCCCGCCAAGGTGACGCGCAGCGACGGCCGGCACAGGATCATGGGCGCCGCTTGGGGCGCTCCGATCGAGCGGGTGGAGGTCCGGATCGACGGCGGGCCGTGGCAGGCAGCGATCATCGACCGGAGCGAAGAAGCCGAGTTCGCGTGGAAGATCTGGTCGCTGGACTGGCCGGACGCCGCTCCCGGGGAGCACTCCGTCACGTCACGCGCCATCGATCCCGACGGCAATGTCCAGCCGGCCTCGGACGATCCGCTGATCGCGAACAAGCGCACCTACTGGGAGAGCAACGGCCAGGTAACGCGGCGCGTTCGGATCTGAGCGCCGCTACTCCGCCGGCACCTGCCGCTCGCGCTCGCGGGCGGCCTGGGCCGTGATCGCCCACTGCACCAGCACCACGATGACGGTCACGGCGAGCGCGAAGGCCGCCATCAGCAGGAACACCAGCTGCGGTGCGCCGTGGTCGAGCAGCAGGCCGAACAGCACCGGCGTGATCGCGCCGCCGACGTTGATCCCGGTCATCACGAAGGCGAACACGCGCCCCGTGGCGCCCGCCGGCGTGACCTTGCGTACCAGCATGTCGCGCGAGGTGCGCACGCTGCCCTGGATCAGGCCGACCAGGGCGAAGACGCCGAGCATGATCGCGGCCGGCAGCGGCAGCACGGCGACGGCGATCATCAGGCCGGCCATCACCGCGAACGCCGCGACCGTGATCAGCACGTAACGGTCGGTCTGATCGGCCACCAGGCCGCCGAGCAGGACGCCGGCCGAGCCTGCGATCAGGAACGCGGTCAGGATGAGGTTGGCGAAGCCGAGGTCGATGCCGTGCAGGCCGTTCAGCGCGGTCACCGAGAAGCTCTGCATGCCCGAGGTGAACATCGCGTTGAGCACGTAAAAGCCGAACAGGAGCAGGATCGGCGCCGTGAGCAGGTAGCTGCGGGCACTGCCGGCCGCGGCGCGGCGCGGCGCCGCTTCGGCGCTCTTCGTCTCGTCGCGCAGGACGTTGCCGAATGCCAGCATGGCGGCCAGCACGGCGAAGGAGAGCAGCCCGGCGACCACCAGCGCGCCGCGCCAGCCGAGGAGCACCGCGAGCGCGATCATGCCGCCCGGCGCCGCCATGAAGCCGATGTTGCCGGTGAAAGTGTGGATGGCGAAGGCGCGACCGAGCCAGCTACGGTCGACGGATGCGCTGAGAATGGCATAATCGGCGGGATGGAATACGCTGTTGCCGACGCCTGCCACCGCCATCAGCACGAGCATGAGCGCGTAGCTCGGCGCGAAGCCGAGGCTGGTCATGCCGATGCCCATGAGGACCAGGCCGAGCAGCAGCAGCCGGCGTGCGCCGAAGCGGTCGACGAGGAAGCCGGCCGGCACCTGGGTGAAGCCCGTGGCGAGGTTGAACAGAGTTACCAGGAGGCCGAGCGCGGCATAGCTGAGGTCGAGCTCGTTGCGCAGGAGCGGGAACAGCGGCGGCAGGGCGAGCAGGTAGAAGTGGCTCACGGCGTGGCCGGAGCCGATCAGGGCGAGAACCTGCATGTTGCGTCGCATCCTCGGGATGCCGCTTCGCCTGCGCGCTGGATCGAGTGGCCGGAGCGCTCCGGCCGAGGAACCTGAGTGAACTCTAGGGATTGGCGGATCGCCTGCCAAGCCCGCCAGCACGGGAGGAAGCCATGCAAACACGACAGATCGGCCCCCTGCGCGTCTCCGCCCTCGGCCTGGGCTGCATGGGCATGACGCCGGTCTACGGCGAGCCCGACCAGGACGAGTGCATCGCCACCGTGCATCGCGCGATCGAGCTCGGCGTGAACCTCATCGATACCGCCGACGTGTACGGCGACGGCAAGAACGAGGAGCTGGTCGGCCGGGCGCTGCGGGGCCGCCGCGACCGCGTGGTGCTGGCCAGCAAGTTCGGCAATGTCCGCTATCCCGACGGCCGCCGCGACGTGAACGGGCATACCGACTACGTGCCGCAGGCCTGCGATGCCAGCCTGAAGCGGCTCGGGGTCGAGGCGATCGATCTCTACTACCTGCACCGGGTCGACCCGAACGTGCCGATCGAGGATACGGTGGGCGCCATGGCCCGCCTGGTCGCGGCCGGCAAGGTCCGCCATCTCGGCCTCTCGGAGGCTGGCGCCGCGACGCTGCGGCGCGCCCACGCGGTGCATCCGATCGCGGCGTTGCAGACCGAGTACTCGCTCTGGAGCCGCGACGTCGAGCCCGAGATCCTGCCGACCTGCCGCGAGCTCGGCATCGGCTTCGTCGCCTACAGCCCGCTCGGGCGCGGCTTCCTCTCGGGCACCATCACGAGCCTGGACGCGCTCTCCGACAAGGACCGCCGCCGCGAGCACCCGCGCTTCCATGCCGACAACCTGCAGCGCAATGTCGGGCTGCTGACGGCGCTGCGGCAGGTCGCCGATTCGCGCGGCTGCACGCCCGCGCAGGTAGCACTCGCCTGGCTGCTCGCGCAGGGCGAGGACATCGTGCCGATCCCCGGCACCAAGCGGCGGACCTGGCTCGAGCAGAACGTCGGCGCGGCCGAGATCCGTCTCAGCGAGGCTGAGCGCGCAAGCCTCGCCGAGGCCTTCCGGCCCGGGGCCACCGCGGGCGACCGCTATCCGGCCGGCCAGATGAAGCGGATCGGCATCTAGACCCAGGCCCC
>DASUGG010000091.1:0-4829 GCA_036274135.1 Geminicoccaceae bacterium | reverse complement strand
AGCATCACCTTGATCTGATCGCTCGGCTTCTTGAGCGCCTCGAAGGCCTGGCAGAAGGTGTCGAAGCCGACCCGGTCCGTGACCAGGCCGCCAGCGTCGATGCGGCCGCGCCCGAGCAGGTCCACGACGATCTCGAAATCGCGCCGGCGGTAGACGAACACGAAGGTCAGATCGAGCTCCTTGGTGATCGCCTTGGCCGGGAAGAAGCGGTCGGCGGCCATGCAGAGGCCGACGACCACCACATGCGCGTCGAACGGCGCGTAGTCGATCGCGAGCTGCAGGCTGCCCGGCACGCCGACGCAGTCGAACACCACGCGCGGCGGGCCGGCGGCGAGCTGCGCGGCGCGGCTCCGGACGTCCTCGCGGCTGGCATCGATGGCGGCGGTGGCGCCGAACTCGAGCGCGCGCTCGGCCCGGCGGCCGATCAGGTCGCTCACCACGACGTGGCGCGCGCCGAAGAAGCGGCACCATAGCGCGACCGCGATGCCGACCGGCCCGGCGCCGACGATCAGCACCGAATCGCCGGGCTCGAGGCGCGCCTTGGCGACCGCGTTGAGGCCGACCGCAAGCGGCTCGACCAGGGCGCCCTGCTGAAAGCTCACCGCCTCCGGCAGGCGCAGGGTAGCGGCCGCGCCGACCCGGGTATACTCGGCATAGGCCCCGGTCAGCGCCGCGCTGGCGCGCATCGTCACCTGCTCGCAGCGATAGGCGCGGCCCGCCACGCAATGCGCGCACCGGCCGCAGCCCATGAACGGCTGGGCGCAGACGCGCTCGCCGACCCGCCACTGGCCGCGCAGGTCGCGCCCGACCTCGACCACCTCGCCGGCGAACTCGTGGCCCATCACGGCGCCGGGCGCCAGCGCGCGCCAGCCGGCGCTGCCGTCGCGGCTCTCCGACCAGTGCAGATCCGTGCCGCAGATGCCGCAGGCGCGCACTTTCAGGATCAGATCGTCCGGGCCTGGCGTCGGGTCGGGCACGTCCTCGATCACGAGCGGCGCGCCCGGCGCCTTGAACACGGCGGCTTTCATCGCACGGTCTCCAACGGCTCTAGCTGAGCGGCACGCCGCGCAGGGTGATCCGGTGCATCAGGCGGCGCTGGCCGGGATAGTCGTTGAGGGCATAGTGCCAGGTCGACCGGTTGTCCCAGAAGGCGATCGAGCCGGTCTGCCAGCGGAAGCGGCAAGTGAACTCGGGCTGCGCCGCATGGCGGTAGAGGAAGTCCAGCAGCGGCTTGGACTCCTCCTCGGTCCAGCCGTTGAAACGGACCGTGAACGAGGCGTTGACGTAGAGCGCCTTGCGCCCGGTCCCGGGGTGCCGGATGACCACCGGATGCAGCGCGTCCTGGGTGGCGAGCCCGGGATTGCCGACCCTGGCGTCGCGCTGCAGCTCGCGCGCGCTGCCGCCATGGCCGAACACGTGGCGGCTCGAATGCCAGGCGCGCAGCCCCTCCAGCGTCTTCTTGAGGCCGTCCGAGAGGGTCTCGTAGGCGAGGCACATATTCGCGAACAGCGTGTCGCCGCCGACCTCCGGCACCTCGCGCGCATAGAGGATCGAGCCCATCGCTGGCGCCTCGTCGTAGGAGTGGTCGGTATGCCAGGTGCTGCCGATGTTCTGCCGCTGATCCGGCTCCTTGCGCACCTCGGCGATCATCGGATAGCCCTCGACCGGCCGGAAGAAGCGGTTGACCTCGATCTCGCCCCAACGCCGCCCGAAGGCGATGTGCTGCTCAGGCGTGAGGTGCTGATCGCGGAAGAAGATCACGCCGTAGCGCCCCAGGGCGTCGCGGATTGCGGCGGTCTCGCTGTCGGCGAGTTCCTCGCTGAGGTCGACGCCGCGGATCTCGGCGCCGAGCGCGCTCGCCACCGGCGCGATCTCGATCAGGCCGTCCGATGGCATGGCAAGCCTCCTGGGCATCGCAAGCGCCGCGTCTGCGGCCGCTCGCGCCGATTTTGACCCCGAAAGCGGGGCGGGCACAAGCCGCGATCGACGCTGCCCCGAAGAAGCTCAGAAGCGGTAAGTGCCGCTGAGACCGAAGCTGGAGCGCTCGACCAGACCCTCGACCTGGTCGGTCAGCGTCGCCGGTTCCTGCGAAGCGCCGCCGGCGCGCCTGGGCGGGCCGGCCGCATCGAAGCGGGTCCTGATCTCGACACCGACGGAGAACGGCGCCTCGGCGTGGCGCTCTGCCGGCGCGGGCGCGATCTGCGGCAAGACCGCCTGTCCCCCCTCTTCCGCCGACGACGGCGGATCGAACGTCAGATCCAGCGGCGCATCATCCGTGGCCTCGCCGCCCGCCGGCGGTATGCCGTCCGGCGGAATCGCCGGGACGGAACTCAACCGTTCAGCGCGCGCGGCGCAGGACAGCGTGAGCAGGATCGAGAGGCACAGAAACCAGCGTCGCACGCGCGCAAACCCTCGGCAGGCACGCCGTGCCCATAAGACATCTCATGCCGACGCGCAAGTGAACTCTCCGTCACGTTGCAGGGCAGGACCGACGTGTCCCGGGCGCAGTCGGAGCCGACCGCGCCCGGGGTCGGAATGCCCTACTGCACCGTTTCGCCGTGCAACTGCAGGTCCAGACTGTCGCGCTCGACCTCCGCGGACACCCGCAGACCGATCGTCGCGTCGATCACCTTGAGGATGATCAGCGAGACCACGCCGGACCAGACCAGGGTCGCGACCACGCCGTAGATCTGCGGCACCAGCTGAGCCGGGTTGCCCTCGAGGACCCCGGCGGTCCCGCCGATGGCCTCGACCGCGAACACGCCGGTCAGGATCGCGCCGACGATGCCGCCGACGCCGTGGATGCCGAACACGTCGAGCGAATCGTCATAGCCGAGGGCGTGCTTCATGCTGGTGGAGGCGAAGTAGCAGACGATGCCCGCGGCGATGCCGATGACCAGCGCGCCGCCCGGCCCGACGAAACCGGCGGCCGGCGTGATCGCGACCAAGCCTGCCACCGCGCCCGACACGATGCCGAGCACGCTCGGCTTGCCCGCCTTGATCCATTCCACGAACATCCAGGCGAGCGCCGCGGCGGCCGTGGCGATCTGGGTCACCGCCATGGCCATGCCGGCACGGCCGTTGGCCGCGCCGGCCGAGCCGGCATTGAAGCCGAACCAGCCGACCCAGAGCAGCGAGGCGCCGATGACGCTGTAGACCAGATTGTCCGGCGCCATGATCTCGCTGCCATAGCCCAGGCGCTTGCCGATCACGATTGCCGCCACCAGCCCGGCGATGCCGCAGTTGATGTGTACGACCGTGCCGCCAGCGAAGTCGAGGGCGCCGAGGCCGCCGACCCAGCCGCCGGCGCCCCACACCCAGTGCGCGATCACCGGATAGACGCAGACGCTCCACAGGCCGATGAACCAGAGCAGCGCCGAGAACTTCATCCGATCCGCGAAGGCGCCGGTGATCAGCGCCGGCGTGATGATCGCGAAGGTCATCTGGAACGTCATGAACACGCTTTCGGGAATCGTGCCGCTCGCCGAGTCCAGCGTCATGCCGGCCAGGAAGAACCGGCCGAGACCGCCGACGAAGGCGCCCTCGCCGGAGAACGCCAGGCTGTAGCCGGCCACCGTCCAGATCAGGGTCGCGAGGCAGCAGGTCGCGAACACCTGCATGATCGCCGACAGCACGTTCTTGCGTCGCACCATGCCGCAATAGAACATCGCGAGGCCCGGGACCGTCATCATCAGCACCAGCGCGGTCGAGGTCAGCATCCAGGCGGTGTCGCCGGAGTCGAGCCCGGGCTCCTGGGCCAGCACGTCCTGGCTGCCGGCGATCAGCGCGACGGCGGCCGCTACCGCGGCCAGAGCCGCCCCGCCGAAGCCTGCGGTGGATGCGTGCGCGCTCTGACCGGGCCGGCCCGCGGTTCGTCTCACCGACATCCCTTTCTCCTCTATGCAGGGCCCGACGGCCTTCACGCCGCCGATGCCACATGCGCATGCTGTTGCTGCCAGCCGACCCGAGGGCCGTACCGAGACGTCCCCTGCCGGCGCGCGAAGCCGCTCCTGCCGGTCGAGCCGGAACAGCCGGGCCGCGGCGGGCCGAAGGATCGCGCTGACGAGCTTCATGCCGCTTCCCCTGGCGTGGCGCTAGGCACGGACCGACCCTGTTCAGGACAGGCCGTTACGCAGGAGCGGCGTGTTCAATTTCCGTGCCAGCTCGCCTTCCCGGAAGGGCATGGCGCGATCATGACCTGTGGGCGGACACCGGGCCGGCAGGCATGCTGCCTAAATCATGGGCAGGAAGGCGCCTTCTTGGGCAGCGGCTCTAGTGGCCGCCTTCGAGATAGGCGGCGCGGATCTCGGGATTCGCCAGAAGGTCGCGGCTTTTGCCCTCCAGCACCACCCGGCCTATCGCCAGCACATAGCCATAGCTCGCGATCCGCAGCGCCTGGTAGGCGTTCTGCTCGACCAAAAGGATGGTGACGCCGCGCTTGCGGTTGATCTCCACGATGGCCGAAAAGATCTGCCGCACCAGCAGCGGCGCGAGGCCGAGCGAGGGCTCGTCAAGCAGCAGCAGCCGCGGCCGGGCCATCAAGGCGCGGCCGATGCAGAGCATCTGCTGCTCGCCGCCCGACAGGGTGCCGCCACGCTGTCGCTGGCGCTCCTGCAGTCGCGGGAACAGCGCGAAGACCTCCTGCACGTCCTCGTCGAAGTGGGCGCCGTTGGTCGGCACCGCGCCCATCTGCAGGTTCTCGAGCACCGACATGGACGGGAAGATGCGGCGGCCTTCCGGCGCCTGGGCGATGCCGCGGGCGATGATCTCGTGCGGCGCGAGGTCGTTGAGCGGTTCGTCCTCGAACAGAATCTGGCCGGCACTCGGCT
>DASUGG010000090.1:0-2380 GCA_036274135.1 Geminicoccaceae bacterium | reverse complement strand
ACGGCGGCCGCCGAGATGGTGGCAACGACCGACACGGCGAACACCAGCGCGAGATCGAACTTGCCGAACCAGATCAGGGCGACCAGGGCGCCGACGAACATCACCGCGCTGCCGTTGAGGACGCCGACCCCGATTTCCTTGAGCAGCACCGTGGGCGCGTTGCCGCGGGTCAGCTCCCGCACGGCGAGCGCGCGCACGACCACGGCCAGCGTCTGCACCCCGGCGTTGCCGCCGAGCGCGGCGATCACCGGCATAAGCACGGCAAGCGCCACGAGCTGCTCGATCGAGTGGTTGAAGTGGTAGATCACGGAGGCGCTGAGCGTCGACGACACCAGGCTCATCAGCAGCCACGGCACGCGCTGCCGGCTGGCACGCCAGGGCGACACGAAGATGCTCGTCTCCTGCACGCCGCCGAGCTTCAGGATGTCCTCCTCCGCCTCCTCCTCGAGCACGTGCACCACGTCGTCGACCGTGATCACGCCGAGCATCCGGCCGTTGGCGCCGACCACGGGGGCCGAGACGAGGCCGTACTGGCGAAACATGAAGGCGACCTTCTCCTGATCCAGATCGACCGGAATCAAGTGCAGATCCTTCAGCTTCAGCTCGGTCAGCAGCACGCCGCGCCTGCTGCGCAGCACCTTGCTCAGCGGCACCGAGCCGACCGGCTCATACCTGGGGTTGATGATGTACAGGTCGTAGAAGTCGTCGGGAAGGTCCGGGCTCGACCTGAGATAGTCGATGGCCTGACCGACCGTCCAGAACTCCGGCGCGGCGACGAAATCGCGCTGCATCAACCGCCCGGCGCTCTCCTCCGGATAGGCGAGGCCGGCCTCGACCGCAGCGCGCTCGGGCATGGGCAGCGTCTCGAGCAGCGCCATCTGCTCGGCCGGATCGAGGTCCTCGAGGATCTCGATCGCGTCGTCGGTCTCGAGCTGTGCGATCGCGGCGCCGGCCTGCGTCGGGCCGAGCTGCTCGAGCACCTCGCCGCGTACGTTCTCGTCGAGATAGCTCAGGAGCTCGGGATTGAGCTCGGACTCGAGCTGCGCGACCAGCGCCGCGCGATCGTCGCGGCCGAGCTGCTCCAGCAGGTCCGCCTGGTCGGCGGCATGCAGCGGCGTCGCGAGAGACGCGGCCCGCTCGGGGTCGCCCTGCTCGAGCGCCTCGGCGACCGCTTCGGTGAGCTGCTCCGACAGCTGGACCTGCCGATCGGAATCCGGCGGCGCCGCCGTTCCGGGATCCCCGCTGCCGACCTCGGTCATCGCACGGCGCGCCGGCTGCCGCAGCGGCTCGGCCGGGCGCGCTTGCCCCGGCCCGCTCCGGGATGATATGCGAGAGCTGCGTCGCACCGCTGGTCGCGCATCATGGGCATCCCCGCCAGGACGGGCCCCAGCGCGGGAGTCAGCCCCGGCCCAGCCCGTCGCGACGCCGGAAGCTAGCGGGACCGGCGCCCTGTGGCCAGTCAGGTCGACAGAGCATGATGATGATGGTGCGGTCGAGAAGACTCGAACTTCCACCCCGTTTCCGGGACAGCGCCCTCAACGCTGCGCGTCTACCAATTCCGCCACGACCGCACCTGTTCTGGCGGCAACGCCGCCGCCAGCAGGTCGCTGGGCATAGCAAATGACGCCTGCCGGTTCAAGCGCCCTGGCGCAGGCGAAGGACGCCCGCGGCGCCGTGCAATGGCGGATCAGCGGCGGTCTCGTCGACTATCTCGCCGCGGTCGCCGAGATGGAGGCGCGCGCCGCGGCGATCCGCGCCGGCGCGGCTCCCGAACTGTGCTGGCTGCTCGAGCATCCGCCCCTCTACACGGCCGGCACCAGCGCGCGCGACGGCGATCTGCTGACCCCCGACCGCCTGCCGGTGTTCAGGACCGGGCGCGGCGGCCAGTACACCTATCACGGTCCCGGCCAGCGCGTCGGCTACGTGATGCTCGACCTGCAGCGCCGCGGCCCCGATCTGCGCCGCTATGTCTGGCGGCTGGAGGAGTGGCTGATCCGGTCGCTCGCGCGCTTCGGCGTCCGCGGCGAGCGCCGCGCCGGCCGGGTCGGCATCTGGGTGGTCAAGCCCGGCGGCGCGGAGGCCAAGATCGCCGCGCTCGGGGTGCGCGTGCGACGCTGGGTCACCTATCACGGCGTCGCCGTGAACCTGGATCCGGATCTGCGTCACTTCGCCGGCATCGTGCCGTGCGGCATCAGGGATGCCGGCGTGACCTCGCTGGCCGACCTCGGCCTGCCGATCGGGATGAGCGAGCTGGACGCCGTCCTGATCGAAGCCTTCGACGAGGTGTTCGAAGCAGCGCAGCCTTAGCCGGGCGGTGATCAGGCCGTCGGCAGCTGGTGGAAACCAGGCTCGGGCGGCGTCGGCTCGACCTCCTGCTGCA
>DASUGG010000089.1:0-10838 GCA_036274135.1 Geminicoccaceae bacterium | reverse complement strand
ACAGGATCCGGCTGATCGGATACTCCAGCGCGTAGCCGTTGCCGCCGTGGATCTGCACGGCGTTGTCGGCCGCGCTCCAGGCGACCTGCGCCGCCAGCAGCTTGGCCATGCCGGCCTCGAGATCGCAGCGCCGGCCGGCATCCTTCTCGCGCGCCGAGAACAGCGTCAGCTGGCGCGCGATCATGATCTCGACCGCCATCCAGGCCAGCTTGTCGGCGACCCGCGGGAAGGCGTAGATCGGCTTGCCGAACTGGCGCCGTTCCCTGGCGTAGCGCAGGCCCGCCTCGAACGCGCTGCGCGCCACGCCCACCGCGCGCGCCGCGGTCTGGATACGCGCCGACTCGAAGGTCGCCATCAGCTGCTTGAAGCCCTGCCCCTCGACGCCGCCGAGCAGCCCGTCAGCCGCCACCTCGAAGCCATCGAAGGCCAGGGTGTATTCCTTCATGCCGCGATAGCCCAGCACCGGGATCTCGCCGCCGGACAGCCCGGCGCACGGGAAGGGCGTGGCATCGCTGCCGCGCGGCTTCTCGGCGAGCAGGATGGACAGGCCCCGATAGCCGGGCTGGCCCGGGTCGGTGCGGCACAGCACCGTCATCAGGTCGGCGCGGGCGGCGTGCGTGATCCAGGTCTTGGCGCCGGTCAGTCGGTAGACGTCGCCGTAGCGCACGGCGCGGGTGGCGAGCGAGGCGAGATCCGATCCGTAGTCGGGCTCGGTGAACACCGCGGTGGGCAGGATCGCGCCCGAGGCGATGTCCGGCAGATAACGTTTCTTCTGCGCCTCGGTGCCGCCGAGCCGGATCAGCTCGGCCGCGATCTCCGAGCGGGTGCCGAGCGAGCCGACGCCGATATAGCCGCGCGAGAGCTCCTCGGTGACGACGCACAGCGCCACCTTGCCCATGCCGAGGCCGCCGAACGCCTCCGGCACGGTCAGCCCGAACACGCCGAGCTCGGCCACCGCCTCGATCACCTCGAGCGGGATCAGCGCATCGCGTAGGTGCCAGCTCTGCGCCTGCGGCAGCAGCCGCTCTTCGGCGAAGCGGCCGAACTGCTCGCGGACCATCTCGAGCGTGTCGTCCTCGAGCGCCCAGTCGCCCTGGTCCTGCTCGATCAGCGCGGCGAGCCGTGCCCGATTGGCGGCGTTGTTGCCGGCGCGCAGCGCGCGGACCGCGGCAGTGCGGAACGCCGCCACGGCATCGTCGTCCAGGCCGAGCGCAGGCGGCCGGACGATCTCGCCCTGGCTCATCGGGATGCCGCCCTCGATGCGCGCGAGATACTCGCCGAGCCCGATCTCGAGGATCAGCTGCTCGACCTCGCGGAACCGGCCGGCGCCGGCAAGCCGCGTCGCCCAGCCGTGCATCTGGCGCAGCGCCTCGACGTAGGTCGCGAGCCAGGCCAGGCCGTGCGCCGCGTGCTGGTGGCGCTCCAGCCGCTCGGCATCCAGGCGGCCGCCCGGCGCGACGAGAGCGCGCACACGCTCGCCGGCCCGCGCGAGCAGGGTCTCGGCGGCACTGAGCGCGGCGCCGACCGGCGGCAGCGGCGCCGCGCGGACGCTGGCTGGGGAGGAGCTGGCCATGGTCACGACCCTTCTAGCCACCGCAGCTTGGCAGAGCCAGCTTAACGGTTTGCGCACCGGCCGCCGCCATCAGACGGAACGCGTGATGCCGCCGTCGATGCGGATGTTCTGGCCCGTGATGTAGGCCGCGCGGTCGGACGCCAGAAGGGCGATCAGCTCGGCCACCTCGGCGACCCGGCCATAGCGGCCCATCGGGATGCGCGCGCGGAACTCCGGCTTCTCCGGCAGGCTGTCGATGAAGCCCGGCAGCACGTTGTTCATGCGGATGTTGTCGGCGGCGTAGCGGTCGGCGAACAGCTTGGTGTAGGCGGCGAGGCCGGCGCGGAACACGCCCGAGGTCGGGAAGGCGGGATCGGGCTCGAACGTCGCGAAGGTCGAGATGTTGACGATCGCGCCGGACTTCTGGCGCTGCATCGCCGGCGTCACCAGGCGGGTCGGGCGCACCACGTTCAGGAAGTACACCTCCATGCCGCGATGCCAGTCCTCGTCGGACAGCTCCAGCAAAGGCGCCCGCGGGCCATGGCCGGCGCTGTTGACCAGCGCATCGATGCGACCCCAGCGCTCGAGCGTCCGGTCGACCAGCCTCGCGAGATCCTCGTTCGACTGGTTGGAGCCGGTGACGCCGAGCCCGCCGAGCTCCGCCGCCAACGCCTCGCCCTTGCCCGAGGACGACAGGATCGCGATGCGAAAGCCGTCCGCTGCCAGCCTGCGTGCGGCGGCGGCGCCCATGCCGCTGCCGCCGGCGGTGACGATCGCGACCTTCTGCTCCGACATCGGACCCCCTTTCCCGCCGGCGCGCCGGCCGTTTCGTCCTGTGGCGCCCGCCCGGCCCGTCAGCCCGCGGCACCGCGCGGTGGCGCAGGAACGGGCGGGAGCAGGTTCTCGATCGCGAGATCGGCCAGCCCGTCGGCCGGCTCGAAGCCGAAGATCCGGCCGTAGAAGGCGAGCTCCGCGCGCAGCACCGTCTCGATCGTCCCGGACCTGCGAAAGCCGTGCTGCTCACCCTCGAACGCCATGTAGGCCACCGGAACCCCTTTGCTGCGCAGCGCCTCGACCATGGTCTCGGCCTGGTTCGGCGGCACGACGGCATCCTCCAGGCCCTGGAAGAAGATGATCGGGCAGGACAGCCGGTCGACATGCCGGATCGGCGAGCGGGCGCGGTACAGCTCGGCGGCTTCCGGATACGGTCCGACCAGGCGGTCGAGATAGCGGCTCTCGAACTTGTGCGTGTCCTTCGCCAGCGCCTCGAGATCGCTCACCCCGTAGTGACTGGAGCCGGCCTTGAACAGGTCGTGAAAGGTCAGGGCGCAAAGGGTGGTGTAGCCGCCGGCGCTGCCACCCGTGATCGCCAGCCGGCCCGCGTCCGCCATACCGGCGGCCACCAGGTGACGCGCCGCGTTCAGGCAGTCCTCGACGTCGATCTCGCCCCAGCGGCCGTTCAGGCGCTCGCGATAGGCGCGGCCATAGCCCGTGCTGCCGCCGTAATTGACGTCGCAGAGCGCAAAGCCGCGCGAGGTCCAGAACTGGTTGCTCAGCCGCAGCTCGCTCGAGGTCGCGCCGGTCGGGCCGCCGTGGCTCTTGACGATCAGCGGCGGCCGCTCGCCGGCGGGCGCCGTGAACGCCGGACTGGTCGGCGGATAGTAGAAAGCGTGCGCGATGGCGCCGCCGCTCGCGAACGCGAACGGCTCCGGCCGGGCGAGAAACCTGGCATCGGCCGGCACCTCGCCGGCCGTGCACAGCTCCCTCGCCGTACCGCTCGCCGCGTCGACCTCGATGATCGCCGCCGGCCGATCGGGACCGCCGGCGCGCAGCACCGCGCGGCCGGCCGCCGTCGCGATGCCGCCGAGCGAGGTGGAGGGAAGGTCGAGCCGGGTGAGCCTGCCCTCCCCGACCTCGATGCGTCCCAGGTGCCACGAGCCGTCTTCGGTAAAGCAGGCGAGGATCGTCTTTGGGCCCAGAAACGCATACCAGCGGCTGCCGAAGGTCCAGGCCGGCCCGGCAAATTCGGCAGACATAGGGCAGACGGGAATCGCGCCGTTGTCGGACGCCCGGTAAAGGTTCCACCAGCCGCTGCGGTCGGACACGAAGTAGAGCTCGCCGGCCGGCGACCATTCCGGCTGCACGACCGACTCGCGATCGCCGCCGGCGGCCAGGCGGACCTGCGCCAGCCCGCCATCGTCGCGAATTTCGGCAGACCACAGCCGGGTGCCGTCCCAGGGCATGTCGGGGTGATCCCAGCTCAGCCATGCGAGGCGCCTGCCGTCGGGGCTGAGACGAGGCGCGCTGAAGAAATCGTGCCCGTCGACCAGCACCCTGCCCTCGCCCGGCCCGTCCAGGCCGAGCGCGACGATGCTGTTCACCGGCTCGCCGTCGCCGCGGTGGTCCTCCCGCACCGCGAGGATGCGGCGTCGGCCGAGATCCGGCTCGAGATCGGCGTAGCGCAGCTTGCGGTCGCTGCCGGGCGTGAGCGGCGTCGGCGAGGTCCCCGGCGAGAGCCGATAGAGCCGCTGGTCGGCGAAGTCGATCGCGACGAGGACGCCGTCCCTGACCAGCCAGGCGCCGCCGCCATATTCGTGGACCCGCGTGCGCACGTTGAAGCCGGGCGGCGTCGCGTCGGCGCGGCCCTCCGGGCCATGGCGGACCAGCGCGACACGGCCTGCTTCCTGCGGCCTCGCCTCGGCCCAGTAGACCAGGCCGCGATCGAGGCCGGGCTGGCCGAGCCCGACCTGCGCCGCCGTCACCAGCTCCGCCGTGATGGGCGACCGCCAGGTCCCGTAGGCTGCGATGTCGGTCACAATGCCTCTCCGCCGAAGGCGACGCCGCAGCGAGGCCTTGTCCGGAAGGCGCCAACATGGTGTGAACCGCAGCCGCAGAGCAAGCCCCCAATCGCGCCGCTGCCGCCGCCTCGGCAACGGCGCGCCTCAACCGCCCCTTAACGCCGCGCGGCGATCATGGCGGCGGACCGATGGCTGCCTCGTCCGACGGCGCGGGAAGCGGCGATGGCCGGCGCGCTCCAGGCGACGGCGGTGCCGGCCCACAGGGCGGCCGCAGCCTCGATCTCCCGTCCATCGCGAAGGGCACTGTCCTTGTGCTGATCGATCGTGCCGGCCGTCGATGGCCTCGAGCGCCCGTTCGAGATCCTCTTCTTGCCGCTGGCTCTCAGCGTCCGCAGGGCGATCAATTCGTGCGCCTGCATCGTCGGGGGCCTGACCTGAAAGACGCGGCCCCGAGGCCGGCGACTCCGGGTGCGAGCCACCCATGACGAGCCGATCATTCGCGAAGCGCAGCTGGGAGATCTCGTCGAGATCCGCTACCCCGGCGGCGGCCGCGCCGCCGCTGGCCGCCTGGCTGTGGGCAGTGGCCTTCGCGGCGCTCGCCGTGGCGGCGTTCTGCCAGGCGGCGCGTGACGTCGCGATCCCGCCGTCCCAGGCGTTTCTGGCGTTCAACCAGAAGCGCGCCGACGCCTTCGCGCGGGCCGGCGAGCGGGATGCGCCGAAGATCCTGCTGCTCGGCAACTCGCGGCTCAAGTACGGCACGCTCGGCGAGGCGGAACTCGGCGAGCTGGCGGCCGGTCTCGGGCATGGTCGGATGCGGTTCCTGCGCCTGGTCAACAACTGGGCCGTGTTCGAGGATTTCGCCGGCCTCGAGCCGACCCTGCTCGCCGCGCGACCGGACGTCCTGGTGCTGCAGACCGAGCTGCTGGCGCAGGAGCGCGCCGAGCCCGCGCGCGCGGTCCTGCTGCGTGACTATGCCGAATGGTCGATGGTCGGCCGCGGCCCGTGGAATCCCGGCGACGTCGATCAGGCCGAGCTGCAATACGGCACGCCCTGCACACGCGAGAGCGGACCGAAGGCGCTCGAAGAGCGCCGCCGCTGGGTCGGCCGCTGGCTGCGGGTCGAGCCGGACGGCGCCAGCGCGCAGCTGGCCGAGCGCTTCGTGCGCCGCGCCCTCGCGCAGCAAATCACCGTCATCCTGCTCCAGGTCCCCAGGACCTCGGCGATGGAGGAGGCCACCGTCGCCGAGAACCGGCAGATCCAGACGGCCGTCGACCGGCTGATGGCGGCGTACCCGCAGATCCGCCTGCTCGCGCCGGCGGGCCCCTCCGACCGGCGCTACTGCGACCTCGTGCACATGGACGAGACGGGCCGGCGCAGCTTCTCCAGACGCCTTCTCGACGCCCTCTTCGGCCTCACCCGATCCTCTCCCGCCGCACCCTAGGCCGGATCGGGCCCGACGGGCTGGCGCAGCGACTTCCACATCATCGCGAGCTCGTAGTGACGCATGGCCTCGTCCGCGCTGCGCGGCCGGCCGGCCGCGAGCGGCGGATAGCCGCAGCGCTCGAGCAGCGGACCGACGACCGGCGCGAGTTCGGCGATCGTCGACGCCGGCAGGCGCAAGCCGCGTCCGACGCTTTCGGCATGGACGGCCGACGTGGCGTAGCCCTTCCAGTCGCCCAGCCCACGCACGTCGCCTTGGCGGAAGGCGGTTTCGATGATCGCCGGATCCCACGCCTCGCCAAGGAACTCGAACAGGCGGCGCAACTCCGGCTCGGGCGCGGCCACCAGGTCCTCGTAGCGGACCAGGATGGCATTGTCGCGCTCGGCGAAGGCCAGCAGGCCCGTCGTCACGTCGGCCCAGGCATGCGCGAACGCCTCGAGCGGCCTGGGGAAGCGGGCGACATAGGCGTGCAGCTCGCGGACATAGGCCTGCAGCTCCTGCGTGAACTCGAGAAGGCTGCAGACGACGTCGAGCCCGTGCCGGATCACCACGACGAACTGCGCGTGCTCGCCATAGATCCGCTCGATCTCCTTCAGATAGAAGCTGTCGACCGCGGTCTTGCACGCCCAGCGCGGCTTGCCGTCGCGCGCCGCCAGCTGCTCGAGCACCTCGAAGCAGAGCCGGCGCAGCGCCGAGAGAACGCTGTCCTCGGCGATCCCGAGGGCCCGCAGCCCGCCGAGCACGCCGTACTCGATGCCCGAGGCGATGCTCTCCCCCTCGATGAACCTTGCGCTCGCGCGCAGCAGAAAGGTCTCGCCGGGGCAGCAGATCCGCGGATGCGCATCGAGCAGCCGGCGTATCAGGGTGGTCCCGGATCGGGGCATGCCGAGGACCACGATCCCCTGCGGGCGCGAGGACATCGCCGGCTTCACAGCTTGACGTAGCGGAACTCGGCCTGCGGCTCGACCAGCGACCACAAGACCAGCACGATCAGCAGCGCGTACCAGAGGCCGACGAGCATCGTCGCCGGGCCCTCGGGCAGCCATCGGCGCAAGAAGGCGTACATCTCAAGGCCATCCTTGGAAGAGGGAGCGGTACACGGTCAGCACGTCGCCCAGCGTCGGCTCGGTGACCAGCACGAAGCCGAGGATCACGAAGTGAAAGGTGAGCAGCACCGCAGCGGCGTCGAGCGCGAGGGCCGCGGCCGGCGATTCGATTCTGGGCAGCATCGGCTTCAGCCGCTGGAACTGCTGCCAGGCGACGATGCCGAGGCCGTTGTACAGGCCCCACAGCAGATAGCGGCACGAGATCTCGTGCCAGAGACCGATGGCCAGCATCGAGGCGAGAGCCGCCAGCGCAGGCCGCCTGGAGAGCGCCACCACCACCATGTAGACGTAGTCCCGGCACCAGCTCGACAAGGAGATGTGCCAGGACTTCCAGAACTCCGAAATGTTCTTCTTCACAAAGGGCCAGTTGAAGTTCTCCATGACCCTGTATCCGAGCAGCATGCCGAAGCCGATCGCAATGTCGCTGTAGCCGGAGAACTGCAGATAGCCGTTGAGGCCGCGCTCGATGACGGAAAGGTAGGTCGAGGCGGAAGGATGCGAGGCCTGGAGATCCAGCACCAGGCTGCTCAGCCCCTGACTGACGACATAGTTGGACAGGAAGGCGATCTTGACATAGCCGTACAGCATGCGCTCCAGGCCCTCGCCGAACAGGCGGGAATCCCAGCGGCGGCGAGCGGCGTCGCGATGGAACGGCGCGTAGCGATGGATCGGGCCGGCCAGCAGGGTCGGCAGGAAGAACAGATAGCTGCCAATATCCTGCGCCGACTGCGGCGCCAGCGTTCCCTTGTAGCGCTCGATCACGTAGTGGACGCAGCGCAGCGCGTAGTAGGAGAGGCCCAAGGGGATCGCGAGGGTGGTGAGGGCATCGGTGAACCGCACCGAGACCCGGAGCTTGTAGAGGACGAGCACGAGCACGATCGCCGCGCACAGCAGGAAGGCGGTCTTGCCGCTGACCCGGTCGGATCGGGTGAAGCCGTGCGTGGCGGCCGCGAAGCCGAGGAGAATCGCCGCTGACAGCGGCGCATGCACGACGAGGAAGGCGAACGTCACGCCGCTCAGCCAGGCGGCGCGCAGCCGGTCCGGCAGCGCCCAGTAGGGGGCGACCGCGAAGACCATCCAGCCGAACAGGCTCAGCGACACAACGCTCACGGCGTGAATCCCGTTGGCCGCCGAACGGCGCGACCGGGCCGGTCAGAGGTCAACGCGCGCCCGGGCTCAGGCGGCGCCGCGCTGCGACCGGTCGCCCGCGTCCCTGGCCTCGATCACCCGCACCGCATCGCCCAGGCTCACGATGCTCATCAGATCGCGCGGCGCCAGGCGCAGCTCGAACTCGACCTCGAGCGCCAGCAGGAACTCGACATGCGCGAGCGAGCTCCAGCCCGCCGTGTTGCCGGCATCCGATTCGAGCGACAACGACCGCAGGTCGGTCTTGAACGTGCCCGCCGCGACCGCAAGCACCCTTTCCCGGATGCCGCCATCGCCTCCTTCGGCGGGAACGGCGCGCCGCTGCTCGACCATCGCCCTGGCCTCGGCCAGGATCACCTTGCCGGCCGGACCGCGCGGCAGGTCCGCGACGATGTGGATCTCCAGCGGCAGCTTCTCGCGCGAGGCGCGCTCCAGGAACTGCGCGGCGATGCCCTCGACCGACAGCGTCCGGCCCGCCGCCGGCACGACGCAGGACACGACGCGCTCCCCCCAGGCGGGATCGGGCATGCCGAAGGTGACGGCATCAAGCACGCCCGGGAGGCTGCGCAGCACCGACGTGACGTCCTCGGGGTAGACGTTCATGCCGCCGGTGATGATCACGCTCTTCTTGCGGCCGACGATCCGATAGAAGCCGTCCCGGTCGGTCGCCGCGAGATCGCCGGTGTGAAACCAGCCGTCCTTGAGCACCGCCGCGGTCGCGTCCGGCATGCGGAAATAGCCGCGCATGATGTTGTCGCCGCGCAGGATCAGCTCGCCGGTCTCGCCCGGCGCGACGTCCTCGCCCGCCTCGGTCACGATGCGTGCCTCGCAGTCGACCGGCTTGCCGATCGTCCCGACCCGGCGCGTCTCGGGATCGGGTCCGCAGTACAAGGCCTCGCAGACGCTCTCGGTGAGCCCGTAGACGTTGACCATCGGGGCCCGGAAACGCGCCTCGAACCGCCGCCACAGCCCCTCGTCCAGATAGGCGGCGGTCGAGATCACGAAGCGGAACTCCTCGCCGGCGAAGCAGTCGTCGTGCTCGGCGCCGAGATTGGCGATCAGCGCCAGCACCGACGGCACCGTGACGAGATGGGTCACGCGCTCGGCACGGATGCCGTCGAGCAGCGCGGGCAGGCGGTCGACCCGAAAGCGCAGCGGGCGGTGCAGCGTCGCGGCGGCGCTGAGCGCGAGCGTGACCCCTTGGGTCAGCCCATCGGTGTGATGCAGCGGCAGCACGTTCAGCAGGCGCGTGTCGCGACCGAGCCCGTAGTGGCGCACGAAGGTCCGCATCTGCGCCGCGAGGTTGCGGTGCGTGATTTCGACGCCCTTGGGCTGGGACGTGGTGCCCGAGGTGAACAGGATGTAGGCGAGCGTGCTCTCCGGCAGGTCGGGCGGCCGCTGCGCGAGCGGCGCCAGCGCGTCCAGGACCGCCGGATAGGCGCGCTCGGGCGAGCGGCTGCCGCGCAGACCGCGGGTCAGCCGACCGAGGAAAGAGCTTTCCGCCCGGTCGCCGTCGATCGGGATCAGCGCGGCGTCGGCGCGCTTGATCGACCCGAGGCCCGCGCGCGCGACGACCGCCCGGTCGGCCAACAGGGCCCTTGCATCGGCGGCGCCGATCAGGCTCTCGAGCTCCGGTACGGCGGCCTGGGGATCGAGCACCACGGCGGTGATCCCATACCGCAGCAGCGCGAGGAAGATGCTGATCGCCGCGCTGTCGTCCTCGGTCGCGACGACGACCCGGTCGTCGCGCTGCAGCCCGAGTTCCTGGAACAGCGCGCCCAGGCGGCGCGTGCGCTCGCACAGCTCACCATAGCTGAGCGACCGGGGGCCGACGAGGAACGGCTTGGCCGGCTCGATCGAGCGCTCGGCGTCGTCGAACCAGCTCGACACCTCGGAGACCGCGCAACCAGACGCCATGGGGGATCTCACCGACTCGCTCCGTCCGTCGGCCCACAAAGAGCAAAAGCGTCTTAAGCTTCGATGTACGCTGACGGCGCCGCAGCGGGTCGGCAGCGTGGCTGGTGGCGCATCTTGTTCTTGTTTTGTTCTTGGATCGCGTTACACTTCGGCCATGACTGGCGAGCGGACCACCGTCCACAAGGGCCGTGGCGCGACCTTCAACCCGAAGGTCCGCTTCGAGAGCGCCGCACTCGATCCGTTCGACGACGGCTGGGGCTCGCTGGCCCGGCTCGCCGAGGAGGCGCCGCCGCCGCGCACCGAGGTCTTTGCCGATACCAGCCGCAGCGTGATCGCGCGCAACCGGTCGCCCGACATCGGCTTCGACCGCTCGATCAACCCCTATCGCGGCTGCGAGCACGGCTGCATCTACTGCTACGCCCGGCCGAGCCACGCCTTCCTGGGGCTCTCGCCGGGCCTCGACTTCGAGACCAAGCTGCTCGTCAAGCACGATGCGGCGGTGCTGCTCGAGCGCGAGCTGGCGGCGCCCGGCTATCGCTGCGCGCCGATCGCGCTCGGTCCCAACACCGATCCCTACCAGCCGCTCGAGCGGCGCCTGCAGATCACCCGCGGCATCCTCGAGGTGCTGGCGCGCTGCCGCCACCCGGTGACGATCGTCACGAAGTCCGCGGCCATCCTGCGCGACATCGACCTGCTGGCGCCGATGGCGGCGGATCGGCTCGCGATGGTCTGCGTGTCGGTCACCTCGCTCGATCCGGACCTGGCGCGCAAGCTCGAGCCGCGGGCGGCGGCGCCGCATCGGCGGCTGCAGGTGATCGAGCAGCTGAGCGCCGCCGGCATCCCGGTCGGCGCCATGGTCGCGCCGATCATCCCGGGCC
>DASUGG010000088.1:0-17661 GCA_036274135.1 Geminicoccaceae bacterium | reverse complement strand
GGTCGACCTCCAGGCCGCCATCAACCGCTACCTCGACGAGCACAACCAGCGCCCCAAGCCCTTCACCTGGACCGCCGACCCCGACCGCATCATCGCTAAGGTCAACCGTGGGCACCAAACGTTGGCGTCAAACCACTAGCTTCCACGCTTCCAGCCCTCGGGCTGCGGCTTGCTCATCAAGCGTCTCGCCGAGTTCATCGTCGTTGAGTTCGAAAGTCCAAGCGATGATATTTTGGCTTACGTGAATTCTGTTCGGCAGATTCAGCACCCTTCCTGCAAGCCGGCGGTCGATAGCCCGCCACCCGTCATCATCCTCGGGATAGGGCGGCATCTCGGGAAGGCTGGTGTTCCAATGAGGAAGGCGATCATCCGGGCCTTGCTCAGCGTGTGCGTTCTCCGAGATGAAGTCCGAGCACGCAGTGGCATAGGATTCGAGAAGGACTGCTAGGCGTAGCGCGAGGTAACTCGCGTGGTCTTTCTTCTTCGATGAAGCAGCCCACCACTCACGCAGCCCCCAGAGTACATGATTCAACAGAGCGGTGAGGACGCCCGTCGTTCCCGCGACCGTAAGGATGGTGCTCCATGAGATGTCCATGTCCGAAGCCAAAGCGCGAAGTCACAGCTACCTATGGTAGAATAGGTACCATTCTGGATTGAGTCCACTGCGCGATACGTGAGCCTTACGGCGCTTGGGTCCAAATCGAACGAACACCGCAGGATTCCTAAGTTTGTTCGTACGGGAACCCTTGAGCTGGGCTCAGGTCCCGCCAGGCTACTTCCGCGTGAAGGCCAGGATGTAGGCTGGCCCGCCCACATACGCCGGTTGGTGTTGGCCCCACTCGGAACCATTGACCGTTCCGACGTTCACGCGCCCCTCGGAGTCGCTCTCCCAGACGATGGTCTGACCACGACTTCGACGCTGGCCCTGGCCGCTTTCTTGAACTCGTCGGTGATGTTGGGTGCCGTGAAGACGCCTACGTTGATCATGGTCGCCATCTACGTCCTCCTTTCGAGCTGAAGCCCCGGGCGCCCGTTGGCCAGCGCATTAACGTGTTTTTATACGACTGGTTGAGTCCGCTGTCGAACTCACAAACGCATCCGGACAGCCTGGCCCCACCTTTCCAAAAGGGGGCCGTAGGTTACATACGACTTACTGATTGGCCGCTGGAAGAAGAGGGGAAATTCCATGGCCACCGTGCAGGTCCGCTACATCGTGCGCGATGTCGATGCTGCGATCGCTTTCTACTGCGGACATCTTGGCTTCCAGGAGGTCATGCACCCGGCGCCGGCCTTCGCGATGCTTTCGCGCGGCGACCTGCGTCTGGCGTTGAGCGCGCCCAATCCTCGCGGCGGCGGCGGTCAGCCGATGCCCGACGGCACTCGGCAGGAGCCGGGTGGCTGGAACCGGTTCGCGATCGAGGTCCACGATCTCGCGGCGACGGTGGATGTGCTGAAGAAGGCGGGAGTCCGCTTCAGAAACGACATCGTCACCGGTGTCGGCGGCAGGCAGGTCCTCATCGAGGACCCGTCAGGCAATCCCGTAGAGCTGTTTCAGCCGACCTTGCCTGAGGCGCGCCTCGGCCGGTAAAGAGCCTTCTCGCGGGGATGATCGGAACTGACGCCTGCCGTCCCCGATAGGAGCTTTCCCTGCCCCACCACGTCTCTCACGATCCCAAGGCCCGCCCTGATGCCCCAGCCCCGCCCTGCCTGTCTGCCCGCGCGCCCTACGGGCGCGCTCTTTGGGGCGGGCGCACCGATTCCCACGCGCGGCCGCGCTTCCCGGGCGCCCAAGGAGCGCGGCCTCGAGATCGCCGCGGCCTTCTTCGCGGCGTCGCGCAGCGGCGACATGGCGAAGCTGCGCTCGCTGCTCGCGGACGCCCGGCTCGCGGAAAATGTTCGCCGAGCAGATGCCGGAGATCGTACGCTACGGCCCCGTCGACGGCCTGCCGGGCTTCGTCATGCTCGAGCAGCGCGGCATGCTGCAGACCACGGCGCTGCAGGTCGAGGACGGCCGCATCGTCGCGATCCACGCCATGCGCAATCCGGACAAGCTGCGCCACCTCGGCGGCCAAACCATCCAATGACCCGCGGCGCGCGCCCGCAGGTGGAAGAAAACCCCGCCTTGTGCTAGGGTGCGGCCGTCGTGGCGCGACGCGCAACGCCTCCCCCGCGGGGCATCGTGAAGCCAACCGATCGAACCCGAAGGCCGCAGGATTCCTCGCTGTTTCGGCCCAGCGCCGAATGCGCGACGCGCGATGGCGCGGCGGGCGGCGAGCCGCCTGAGGTCGTGGTGCACGACCGCGTCCAGGCCAAGGCGGCGCTGGCGGCGGCGGCCCGGCTCGGCCGCGAGATCCGGCTGCGCAGCCCGCCCGACGCGGCGGCCTATGCCGGCGTCGGCTGGCTGAAGGCGCTCGGCGACCTGCTCGGCCACGAGATCCTGGTGGACTGCGGCGACGACGCCGGCCTCGCGATGGCGGCGCTGCGCAGCGGCTGCCGCAGGCTTGCGTTCTCGGGTGCGCCGGCGGTATCTCGACGGCTGGCGGAGATGGCGGCGCAGGTCGGCG
The DNA here is from genome assembly GCA_036274135.1 of Geminicoccaceae bacterium. Lineage (GTDB taxonomy): Bacteria > Pseudomonadota > Alphaproteobacteria > Geminicoccales > Geminicoccaceae > DASUGG01. The sequence continues at coordinate 15,097 of DASUGG010000088.1, read as the reverse complement.
CGCTATATCGTTACGAGACCGAGGCGCCGGTCATGCTGCGGCTGTCACCGGACGACGATGCGCGGGCCCGATGCCGCGCGTGGCTCGACCGTCACGGCCGGCAAGACCCAGGGTCCCGGCAGCGAACACGGGAGAAACCGACCATGCAGCTCACGCCCAAGGTAAAAGAGATCCTGTCCTGGTACGAGGGCGAGAGCCCCGGCGTCAAAGGCAGCCTCGCCCGGTTCCTGATGCACGGCCGCCTGGCCGGCACCGGCAAGCTGGTGATCCTGCCGGTCGACCAGGGCTACGAGCACGGGCCGGCGCGCAGCTTCGCCTCCAACCCGCCCGCCTACGACCCGCACTACCTCTATCAGCTGGCGATCGACGCCGGGCTGAACGGCTATGCGGCGCCCCTGGGCCTGCTCGAGGCGGGCGCCGACGCCTATGCCGGCCAGCTGCCGACCATCCTCAAGATGAACAGCGCCAACAGCCTCGCCGCCGGCGTGCCCGACCAGGCCGTGACCGCCTCGGTCAAGGACGCGCTGCATCTGGGCTGCTCCGGCGTCGGCTTCACGATCTATCCCGGCTCGGAGGCCTGCTACTCCATGATGGAGGAGCTGCGCGAGATCATCCGCGAGGCCAAGTCCTACGGCCTGATCGCGGTGGTCTGGGCCTATCCGCGCGGCGGCAAGGTGTCCAAGGCCGGCGAGACGGCGCTCGACATCGTCGGCTACTCGGCGCACATGGCGGCGCTGATGGGCGCCAACATCATCAAGGTGAAGCCGCCCTCGGACGTGATCGACCTCGACGCCGCCAAGCCTGTCTACGAGAAGGACGACATCGACCGCTCGACGCTCGCGGCGCGGGTGCGGCACGTCATGCAGTGCGCCTTCGCCGGCAAGCGCGTCGTGCTGTTCTCCGGCGGCGAGGCGACGGATACGCAAGGCTTCCTGCAGGAAATCCGCCAGATCCGCGACGGCGGCGCATCCGGCTCGATCATCGGCCGCAACAGCTTCAAGCGGCCCAGGGCCGACGCGCTGGCGCTGCTCGACGAGGTGATCAAGATCTATCTGAACGAGGCGTGAGCGGCGTCGCGAAGGCCACCGGCCAGGAGACCGGGGCGGGCTGCCAGGTCTATCTGATCGGCCCGCCGGCGGCCGACCTCGAGGTCCTGGCGCCGGCGCTCGAGGCGGCGCTGGCGGCAGGCGACATCGTCGCGTTCCGGCTGCGCGCGGCCGCCGCGGCGCCGGAGACGGCGCAGGCGCTGCAGCGGATCTGCGCCGGCCGCGTCGCTTTCCTGCTGCAGGACGAGGTCGATCTGGCGCTGGCGCTCGGCGCCGACGGCGTCCATCTCGGCGATCCGACGCGCGTGCGCGAGGCGCGCGCCCGGCTCGGCCCCGACCGCATCCTCGGCGCGTCCTGCGGCGGCTCCCGCCACGCGGCGATGCTTGCCGGCGAGGACGGCGCCGATTATATCGCGTTCGGCGAGCTCGGCCGGCCGCCGCGTCCAGAGCTGCTCGAGCTGATCGAATGGTGGAGCGAGCTGTTCGTCCTGCCGTGCCTGGCCGAGGGCGCGTTCGATCGCGGCGAGCTGGAGCGCCTGGCAGGCAGCGCCGACTTCATCGGGGTGAGCGACAAGGTGTGGCGCCACCCGGACGGCGCCGCGGCCGGCGTGCGCAGCATGTTGGACACGATCGCCGGCGCCTGAGCGCCGCTGTGGCGGCAAGCAATGAGCGGCGGCTGAGCGCCGCTCGGCGGAGTCGAGGTCATGAAGATCAGCGCCAACGACGTTCGCCCGGGCAACGTGCTCGAGCACAGGGACCGGCTGTGGTGGGTGGTGCGGACCGAGCACGTCAAGCCCGGCAAAGGGCCGGCCTACCAGCAGGTCGAGCTCAAGGACCTGGTCGACGGCACCAAGCTCAACGAGCGCTTCCGCGCCGTCGAGACGGTCGAGCGCGTCCGCCTCGACGAGAAGGAGTATCAGTTCCTCTATGCGGAGGAACCGCAGCTCCATCTCATGGACCAGGAGACCTTCGAGCAGGTGGCGATCGACGAGAGCCTACTCGGCGACCGCCTGCCGTTCCTGCAGGAGGGCATGGCGATCAGCGTGCAGAGCTACGAGGGCCGGCCGCTGATGGCGCGCCTGCCGGAGACCACGGTGCTCGAGGTGGTGGAGGCCGACCCCGTGGTGAAGGGCCAGACGGCCGCCGCCTCCTACAAGCCGGCGGTGCTCAGCAACGGCGTGCGGATCATGGTGCCGCCGCACATCGAGGCCGGCACCAAGGTGGTGGTCAACATCGCCGAGAGCACCTACGTCGAGCGCGCCAAGGACTAGCCGCAGGCCGCTGCGCCGGCCTTCCCGATCAGCCACATCGAGGGCGCCTGATGCCGATCCGCTCGGCCAACATCAACGTCATGGCGCAGGCCGCCCACAAGGCGGCGCGCCATCTCGTGCGCGACTTCGGCGAGGTCGAGAACCTGCAGGTCTCGATCAAGGGGCCGGGCGACTATGTCAGCGCCGCCGACCATCGCGCCGAGCAGATCCTGCACCAGGAGCTGAGCCGGGCCCGGCCGGGCTTCGGCTTCGTGATGGAGGAGCGCGGCACCATCGAGGGCCAGGTCGACCAGCGCTGGATCGTCGACCCGCTCGACGGCACCACCAACTTCCTGCACGGGCTGCCGCATTTCGCGATCTCGCTGGCGCTCGAGCGGCATGGCGAGCTGGTCGCCGGCGTGGTCTACGATCCGATCAAGGACGAGCTGTTCTGTGCCGAGAAGGGTGCCGGGGCCTATCTCAACGACCGCCGCCTGCGCGTGTCGCGCCGCACCGAGCTCGCCAAGAGCCTGATCGGCACGGGCATCCCGGTGCTCGACTGGCAGGGCCGCGAGCGAGGCTTCATGCGGCAGCTCGACCGCGTCTCTGCCGAGGTCGCCGGGGTGCGCCGCCTCGGCACCGCCTCCCTCGACCTCGCCTATGTCGCGGCCGGCCGGCTCGACGGCTTCTGGGAATATGGCCTGAAACCCTGGGACATGGCGGCCGGCATCGTGCTGATCCGCGAGGCGGGCGGGCTGGTGGGCCGCCTGGAGGAGGGCGAGCTGCTCGGCCCAGGAACGCTGGTGGCCGGCAACCAGGGCATCTATCCGCAGCTGACGGAGCTGCTGCAGGCCGCGACATGACGCGCTGGCGCACCGGCCCGGCGCCGGCCGAAGAGCAAAGCCGCTTGTCGCGCCAGCCGAACTCGCTTATGTGTCCCCGCAATAATTTACTGGTTACTATTTAGAAACAGGTGAACGGCTACCAACCCTGTGGCCCTCGGCAGGGTCGGCGTGATCTTGCGTCCGGGGTGGCCGCTCGGAGCGAGCCGATGTCGTTGGCCCAGGCAATCGCGCCCCATCCGGAAAGCCCGGCGATGACCAATCCGCAGCGCTTCATCACCCGCATGATCCTGTTCCTGCTGCTCGCGGCGGCGGCGGCGGCCGGGGCGCACGAGGTCGTCATCCGGACGTTCTTCTACAATCCGCTGCTGAACGGCCTGATCCTGGGCGTCCTGCTGGTCGGCATCGTCTATATCGTGCGGCGCGTCCTCGGCCTCAAACCGGAGATCCGCTGGATCGAGGCCTTTCGCACGCAAAAGCCGGGGTTCTCGCTGCAGGCGGCGCCGCGCCTGCTGGCGCCGATCGCGAGCGTGCTCGGCGAGCAGGAGCGGCGCGGCCGCGTGCGCCTGCCGGCCATGTCGGTGCGCCACCTGCTGGACAGCGTCAGCGCCAGGCTGGACGAGTCGCGCGACATCTCGCGCTACCTGGTCGGCCTGTTGATCTTCCTCGGCCTGCTCGGCACCTTCTGGGGCCTGGTCGAGACGATCGGCTCGATCAGCACGGTGATCTCCGGCATGTCGGTCGGCGAGGGCGACGACCTCGTGACCGTGTTCGAGAATCTTAAGGCGGGCCTCGCCGCGCCCCTGGCGGGCATGGGCACGTCGTTCAGCGCGTCGCTGTTCGGTCTTGCCGGCTCGCTGGTCCTCGGCTTTCTCGACCTTCAGGCGAACCAGGCCCAGAACAGCTTCTACAACGAGATGGAAGAGTGGCTCTCGGGCCTGACACGGTTCGGTGGCGTCGAGCCCCTGCAAGCGGGCGGCGACGTCAACGTGCCGGCCTACGTGCAGGCCCTGCTCGAGCAGACCGCGGAGAACCTCGAGGGCCTGCAGCGGGCGGTGGCGCGCTCGGAGGAGAATCAGAGCTCGATCCATTCGGGGCTGATCGCGCTGACCGAGCGGCTGAGCGCGCTCAGCGACCAGATCGCGACCGAGCAGGCGCTGCTCGGCCGGCTGATCGGCTCGCAGGAGGAGCTGCGGCCGATCGTCGCCCGCCTCGTCGAGGGCGACAGCGGCATCGACGAGGCGACCCGCAACCACATCCGCAACATGGACGTGTATCTCGCCCGCCTGCTGGACGAGTCCGTGCAGGGCCGCAGCCAGATGACCCACGAGCTGCGCAGCGAGATCAAGATGGTCGCGCGCACCATCGCGGCCGCCGCGGCGGGCGAGCAGCGCGCCCTGTCGGGGTAGGCCCGTGGCCCGCGCGCGCCGAGAGTCCCGTTACGCCGTCGACATCTGGCCGGGCTTCGTCGATGCCCTGTCGACCCTGCTCCTGGGCTTCATCTTCCTGCTGGTGGTGTTCCTGCTCGGGCAGTTCTTCCTCAACCAGCTGCTGCAGGGCAAGGACACGCGCCTGCGCTCGCTGGAGCAGGCGATCGGCCAGCTGACCTCCGAGCTGGACATGGAGCAGGCCAGCAACGCCGAGCTGCGGCAGTCGGTCACCCGCCTGTCGTCGAGCCTGCAGGCGGCGATCGCCGAGCGCGACGACACCGCCGCGTCGCTCGCCGACACCGAGGCCGAGCGCGACGAGTTCCGCGATCGGGTGCTGACGCTCGAGGACCAGCAGGCGGCCTTGACCCAGACGCTCAACAGCCTGCGCGCCGAAGCGGCGCGCCTCGGGGACGTCGAGTCCGAGCTCGAGCGGACCGTCGACGTCCGCGACCGCCTGCAGCGCGAGCTGGAGCAGGCCCAGCAGACGGTGGCGGCCGACCGGGACACGATCGAGCTGCAGCTGGCGCAGCTGGTCCAGCTGCGGCGCGACATCGAGGCGCTGACCGAGGTGCGCGAGAAGCTCGACATGCAGGTCGCCGAGACGACCGCCCTGCTGCGTGCCGCCGAGCAGGCCAAGACGCAGGCCGCCGACGAGCTGGCGCGTCTGTCGAACCAGCTGCAGGCGGCGCAGGATGCGCAGGGCGCGAGCGAGCAGCGCAACGCCCAGCTGCAGGCCGAGCTCGACACGGCGCAGCAGGAGCGCGGCGCCCTCGATGCCGAGCTGGCGCGCCTCGGCGCGCTGCTCCTGACCTCGCCGAGCGAAGGCGCGGCCCGCGCCGCCAGGATCGAGCAGCTGAACGCCGAGCTCAAGACGGCGCAGGAGCAGAGCGGCGATCGCGAGCAGCGTCTCGCGGCGCTGGCGGCGGCGCTCGAGACCGAGAAGGCGAGCGGCGAGAAGGCGGCCGCCGCGGCCGAGGAGCTGCAGCGCGCCCGCGAGCAGCTGCTGCTCGAGCTAAGTCAGGTGCGCGACCGCAGCGCCGAACTCGAGACCAAACTTGCGAGCGAGCAGGAGCGCACGACCCTTGCCCAGGCCGAGCTGGAGAAGCGCGACCTGCGGATCGCCGAGCTCCTGCGTAGCGGCGCCAAGTCCGAGGACGAGCTGGCCATCGAGCAGACCCTGTCGCGCGAGGCGCTCGATCAGGTCGACGTGCTGAACCGGCAGATCAACGCGCTGCGCGTGCAGCTCGCCGGGCTGGAGCAGGCGCTCGACCTCGAGCAGCAGAAGGTCGACGAGCAGGAGGTCACGATCGCCGACCTCGGCGGCAAGCTCAATCTCGCACTCGCCGGCAAGGTCGAGGAGCTGGGCCGGTTCCGCTCGGAGTTCTTCGGACGGCTGCGCCAGCTGCTGGGCGAGCGCCCCGACGTGCGGATCGTCGGCGATCGCTTCGTGTTCCAGTCCGAGGTGCTGTTCCCGACCGCCTCGGCGGAGATCGGGCCGAACGGCCGCGAGGAGCTGCGCAAGCTCGCCCAGAGCTTGCGCGAGATCACCGCCGAAATGCCGACCGACATCCCCTGGGTGCTGCAGGTCGACGGCCATACCGACAAGCGGCCGATCCGGACGCCCGAGTTCCCGTCCAACTGGGAGCTGTCGACGGCGCGCGCGATCAACGTCGGCAAGTTCCTGGTCAGTGAGGGGATCCCGCCCGAGCGCATCGCGGTGGCGGGGTTCGGCGAGTTCCAGCCGCTCGACGAGCGCGACGACGAGATCGCCTATCGCCGCAACCGCCGTATCGAGATCAAGCTGACCGCGCCTTAGCAGCCCGCGCGAGCTGCTCGGTTTAGGACCCTGGCCCGGTCGGCAGTCGCCTCACGCGGTGGCGCGTCTCCTCGACGAGGACGATCGCACCTTGTTGGATGGTCGGGCCGGCCGCCCTGAGGACACTTTCAAGCCGCTCGATAACCCAGACCTTTCGAGGCCAGACGAGGCGAAACACGGATCGCACTGATCGGCGCCTGCTGTGAATGCGCCAGAATCTCTCCGAAATCGAGATCGGTTGTGATGAGGATTCGCTGCTGGCGCGCCGCCAACGCGAAGATCTCATCATCCGACAGGCGCTGTAGGCCTGCCTCCCCCAGGTGCGTCGCGTCATGGCCCTGATCGCGCAGCCATTCGGCGACCCGGATAGCGAGGCCCATGTCGACCAGAAAGCGCATGCCTGGTCAGGCCGACATCACCTGTTCGCGCGTGAGATAAGCAGCGTACGTCAGGGCTTGCGTGATATCTTCCGGCTCCAGCGCCGGATAATCGGCCAAAATCTCCTCGCGGCTCGCGCCGCCGCGATCTGTCCAATGATCGTCGCTACCGTGATTCGCATGCCGCGGATGCAGGCCCGTCCGCCCATAATATCCGGTCGAAGGTGATTCGATCGAACCGCTCCATCACCTTGGCTCCATCGCTCTCTATATTGGCCGGCGCGCGGTCCCATGCTCGTTTGTTCCGAAGGTAAGCACAAGCCCGACGTATGGCGCGGGACCATCCCTCAGTGGTGGCTACTCGGCCGCGATCCGTCCTTCGACGTCGAACTGGAGCTCGGCGAGACGGGCGTACAGCCCGTCCTGCTCGACCAACTCCTGATGCGTGCCGGCCGCGACCACGCGGCCCGCATCCATGACCACGATGCGATCGGCCTTGAGCACGGTCGCCAGGCGATGCGCGATGATCAGGGTCGTGCGGCCGTGCCGCAGCCGGTCGAGCGCATCCTGCACCAGCCGTTCGCTCTCGGCGTCGAGAGAGCTGGTCGCCTCGTCGAGGAGCAGCAGGGCGGGATCGCGCAGGATCGCCCGGGCGATCGCGATGCGCTGCCGCTGCCCGCCGGACAGGCGCACGCCCTTCTCGCCGAGATAGGTATCGAAGCCCTCCGGCAGCCGGTCGAGAAACTCGCTCGCCGCCGCGGCATCGGCCGCGGCGCGCACCTCGCCGTCGGACGCTTCTGGCCGGCCGTAGCGCAGGTTCACCCAGGCATTGGCGGAGAAGATCACCGGCTCCTGCGGTACCAGGCCGATCCGCGCGCGAAACGCCACCGGATCGAGGTCGCGCAGATCGGCGCCGTCCAGCAGCACCGCGCCGGCGCTCGGATCGTAGAACCGCATCAGCAGCTGGAAGACGCTGCTCTTGCCGGCGCCCGACGGGCCGACCAGGGCGACCGTCTCCCCGGGCTCGACCAAGAGGCTGAGCTGCTGCAGCGCCGGCGGGTCTGGCCGCGCCGGGTAGGCGAAGTCGACCGCGGCGAAGCGGACGGCGCCGCGCGCCGGCTCCGGCAAGGCGGCGGGGCGGGCCGGGGCGCTGATCGCCGAGCGCGTGTCGAGCAGCTCGAACATCCGCTCGGTCGCGCCGGCGGCGCGCTGCAGGTCGCCCATGATCTCGCTGAGCGCCCCGGCCGCGGTCGCGACCACGGACGCGTAGAACACGAAGGCCGCGAGCTCGCCGCCGGTGATCGTGCCGGCGAGGACGTCGCGACCACCGATCCAGAGCACCACGACGATCGCCCCCAGCACCAGCCCGATCACCGCGGCCGCCAGCAAGCCGCGCGCCCAGGCGCGCTCGATCGCGGCGCCGAAGGCCTGCTCGCTGACGCTGCCGAAGCGGCGGCGCTCGCGCGCCTCCTGGGCGAACGCCTGCACGGTGCGCACGGCGTTGAGCGTCTCCTCGGTCTGGCTGGCCAGCTCGCCGATCCGGTCCTGCGCGCTGCGCGACAGGCGGCGGACCTTGCGCCCGATCGCGACGATCGGCACCACTACGAGCGGCACCACCACCAGCACCAGGCCGCTCAGCTTCGGATTGGTGGACACCAGCAGCGCGAGGCCGCCGACCAGCAGCAGAATATTGCGCAGCGCCTGCGACAGGCTGGCGCTGATCACGGTCTGGATCACGGCCGTATCGGCGGTCAGCCGCGACAGCACCTCGCCCGTGCGGGTCAGCTCGAAGAACCCGGGCGACAGCCCGATCACGTGGTCGTAGACGTCGCGGCGCAGGTCGGCGACGACCCGCTCGCCGAGCCAGGTCACCAGATAGGCGCGCGCAAAGGTCGCAGCCGCCAGGACCACGATCACGATCAGCGCCGCCTTGAGCGCATGGTCGAGAGCGCCGCTCCGGCCGGCAGCGAACGCGCCGTCGATCAGATGGCGCAGGCCCACCCCCAGCACCAGGACAGCCGACGCCGCCAGCACCAGCGCCAGCAGCGTCGCCGCGAGCCGCCAGCGGTACGGCTCGAGGTAACGCCCCAGCCGCCGCAGCTGGCGCAGATCGCGGCTGCCCTGGCGGCCCTCCTGCGCGCCAGCGGTCGAGCGTGCTGCGCCTGCCATGCCGGCTCCCTCGTCTGCGTTCGAAGGCAGGCGCCGGCCCCTTGCTCGACCCCGGCCCGAGAGCTATATAGCGGGCGCCGACGCCGGGAGAAAGCGGGTGAAGAAGGATATCCATCCGAACTATCACGAGATCACCGTGGTCATGACCGACGGCTCGACCTTCAAGACCCGGTCGACCTACGGCGAGCCGGGCGCCAAGCTGACGCTCGAGATCGATCCAAACGTGCATCCGGCGTGGACCGGCGATCGCTCGCGCATGGTCGAGCGCGGCGGGCAAGTGGACAAGTTCAATCGGCGCTTCCAGAGCTTTCGGCGTCGTAAGGCCTGAGGAGGCGCATCATGAAGGTCCGCAACTCGCTCAAGACCGCCAAGCATCGGCACAAGGACTGCCGGGTCGTGCGGCGAAAGGGCCGCGTGTTCGTCATCAACAAGACCAACCCGCGCTTCAAGGCCCGCCAGGGCTGAACGGGGCGCGCCCGCCCGCGCATCCGTTTCCCAGCAACGGGTCGCCAGGTCTCCCGGAAACGGATGGCCCGTGCCGGAGGTTGACCGCGCGACAAGAAGCCCCAAGAGTCGCTCTGGGAACCTTGCCCCGGGGAGGGCGCGATGCACATGCCGGTGCCGGATCAGGCCTCGCTCGCCAAACGCGACGAGGTCATCGCACGCCTGCGCGAGATCGTGCCGGGCGAGGGCGTGATCGCGGCCGAGGACGAGCTGCGCGCCTATGAGTGCGACGGCCTCTCCGCCTACCGCGCCGTGCCGATGGCGGTCGTGCTGCCGAGCACGACGCAGCAGGTCGCGGCGATCCTCTCCTTGTGCAACGCGGAGCGCATCAAGGTGGTGCCGCGCGGTGCCGGCACCTCGCTTTCGGGCGGTGCTCTGCCGCTCACCGACGGGATCGTGCTGGGGCTGGGCAAGTTCAACCGCATCCTCGAGATCGACTATCCGAACCGCTGCGTCGTCGCCCAGCCGGGCGTCACCAATCTCGGCATCAGCAACGCCGTTCAGGGCGAGGGCTTCTACTACGCGCCCGATCCGTCCAGCCAGATCGCCTGCACGATCGGCGGCAACGTCGCCGAGAACTCCGGCGGCGTGCACTGCCTGAAATACGGCCTCACCACCAACAACCTGCTGGGCCTGGAGATGGTGCTGCCGAATGGCGACGTGATGCGCCTGGGCGGCAAGCATCTCGACGCCGAAGGCTACGATCTGCTCGGGCTGATGACGGGCTCCGAGGGACTGCTGGGCGTGGTCACCGAGGTCACGGTGCGGATCCTGAAGAAGCCCGAGACGGCGCGTGCCCTGCTCATGGGCTTCCCGACCACCGAGCAGGGCGGCGACTGCGTCGCCTCGATCATCGCCAACGGCATCATCCCGGGCGGCCTCGAGATGATGGACGGCCCCGCGATCCAGGCCGCCGAGGACTTCTGCCACGCCGGCTACCCGCTCGACGTCGAGGCGCTGCTGATCTGCGAGCTGGACGGGCCGGCCGCCGAGGTCGAGCATCTGATCGAGGTCGTGGGCGCGATCGCGCGCCAGTGCGGCGCCAGCACGATCCGGGTGAGCCAGGACGAAGCGGAGCGGCAGCGCTTCTGGCTCGGCCGCAAGGCAGCGTTCCCGGCGGTCGGCAAGGTCTCGCCCGACTATTACTGCATGGACGGCACGATCCCGCGCCGCCAGCTGCACCACGTGCTGCAGCGCATGCGTGAGCTCTCAGAGCACTATGGGCTCAGGGTCGCGAACGTGTTCCACGCCGGCGACGGCAACCTGCACCCGCTGATCCTCTACGACGCCAACCGGCCTGGCGAGCTGGAGCGCACCGAGGAGTTCGGCGCCGAGATCCTGAAGCTCTGCGTCGAGGTCGGCGGCGTGCTGACCGGCGAGCACGGCGTCGGCGTCGAGAAGCGGGATCTGATGCCGGTGATGTTCTCCGAGGACGATCTGAACCAGCAGCAGCGCGTCAAATGCGCCTTCGACCCGGCGCAGATCCTCAATCCGGGCAAGGTCTTTCCGAAGCTGCACCGCTGCGCCGAGCTCAGCCGCCTGCACGTCCACGGCGGCCAGACCCGCTTCCCCGACCTGCCGCGCTTCTGACGTTCCCGCCGATCGGCCGGACGTCAGTTCAAGCTGCCCGGCACTTCCTGCCGCTTGCTGACCGCGAGGTCTTTGCTGCGCGAAGAACGGCATCCGCGCGCAAAGCATACGCCAGTACCCACTATCCCGGCTCCGAATCTCGATTGGGCAAGGCAAAGACGTCTCAAACTTTCAATTTTTACCAAACGTCAATCACTGGCTTTCATGATGTATCTTTCGGGACAATCCAAGGTCGCGTGTGATGAAGATCCAAGTCTCTCAAGATGCGCTGCTGTCGGCGCTGGTCGAGGGGATCCGCGACGAGCGCGATCATGGCGGGGCCCTGATGCGCCTGATGTCGCGACTCGTCGTCGAGGCGGGCAGGCAGGGCTGGTTCGAGACCCACTGGCGGACCGAGGCGCGCCTGAAGCTCGCGCGCCTGGCCTGTGGCGACATACCCAACGATTGGCAATCCGCCGCGCCGGCATTCGAGGTGATCGCCGAGGCGGCGCGCTGGGCACTGAAGGCGGACCAGGTCGACGGCGAAGGCCGGGCGGCGCTGCTCGCGATCGCGCGGCTCGCCGACGTCGAGCGCTCGGTGCGGACCAGCACGGAAACCGAGAGCCGGACTGCGCTCAAGCCCGTGCGGCGCCGCAAGGCGAAGCGCCCGGCTCAGGCGCGTCGCGCTCGCACGGTCGCTTCGGCTGTCAGGCGTGCCACCGGAGCGGAAATGGAAGCTCGGCCTGCCAGCAGGGCCGGGGCTGCACGCAAGACCAATGGCGCGGGCACGCGCAAGACGAACGGAGTTGCCCTGATGAAGAAGAGCCCGGCCACCACGGCCGCCAAGGTTACCAAGGCCACCAAGGCCAAACCGGCCGCGAAGGCCGCCAAGACTGCCAAGCCTGCCAAGACTGCCAAGGCCAGCAAGCCCCGGACCTCGACCAGGACCGCGGCCGCGCGCAAGGCCAACGGCGTCGCCAAGATGAGCAGCCGCATGGCGGCGAAGCCCGCCAAGCCGGCGCGCAAGCTCGCCGCCAAGACCACCAAGGCGAAGGCAGCGACGAAGGCCAGCAAGCCCCGTGCCTCGACCAGGACTGCCGCCGCGCGCAAGGCGAACGGCGCTGCCCCGATGCGCAGGAAGCTGACCGCGAAGCCCGCCACCAGGCGCGCTGCGAAGACCAGCAGGAAGACCCGGCCAGCCGCGAAGACGGCCAAGGCCCGGATCTCGAAGACCACGATCGCCCGCAAGGCGGGCGCCGCCTCGATGCGCAGGAAGCTGTCCGCGAAGCCCGCGACCAAGGTCGCCGCCAAGTCCGCCAGGAAGCGGATCTCGGCCAAGACCACCGCGCGCAAGACCGGCACCAGCCTGCGCCGCAGCAGCCCGACGGCCAAGGCCCGGATCGCCACCAGGACCACCGCAGCGCGCAAGGCGGGCGCCGCCTCGATGCGCAAGCGGCTGACTGCGAAGCCCGCCGTCAAGGCCGCGAGCAAGGTCGGCAAGACCCGCATCTCGGCCAAGACCGCGCGCAAGACCGGCGCCAGCCTGCGGCGCAGCGGCCGGATCGCGAAGGCCACCAGGCTGACCACCAAGGTCGCCGCGAAGGCGGCCAAGACGCCGGCCCGCAAGGCCAGCCGCGTCACCTCGATGCGCAAGAGCGGCGTGTCCAGGACCGCCGCGATGGCCAAGACCGCGCAGATCCAGCCGGCCGCGAAGCCGACTCCGGCACCCGCCACCAACGGCCAGTTCCCGACCGGTCAGACCCTCGGGACCCCGAACGCGCTGTAAGCTCCTCCTCCGCCCTCCCCGCGGCCCGTTACCGGCCGCGGCTCGTCGTGCACCGCCGCTCGAGCAGAACCTCGAGCGGCGGTTGCTCGTTCCCCTTCTTCCCGAAATCGCGGCCCGCGCTTCGGCCCGGCCAACTCTCGCCGCCTCTCGCCGGACGGTGGGATCCGGTAGCCAAGGCGTCGCCCCGGCCGTCCTTGCGTCCGACCCGGAAGCTGCGCCCGGCAGGCGGAGCCCGGCCTCTAGCGTCGCCGCTCGCGCAGCGTGACATAGAGCGTCGCCGAGAAGATCACGGCGGCGCCGAGGATGGTCCAGAGGTCGGGCAGCTGACCGAACAGCACGAAGGCGATCGCCGCCGCGCTCGGCAGGCGGGTGAAGTCGAACGGCATGCAGAACGAGGCATCGGCATGGCGGAAGGCATGCGCCATGCAGACATGCGCGAGCGTGCCCAGCGTGCCGAGCGGCACGCCCAGCGCCCACATCTGGAGGCTCGGCCACTGCCAGTCGGGCAGCGCCACCGCGAAGCTGAACGGCAGCACCAGCAGCACGTTGAGCACGACGATCTGGTCGGCGCCGTCGGTGCGGGTCAGCACCTTGTTGCAGAGCCCCATCGCCGCCCAGCCGGCGGCGGCGCCGAGGACCGCGAGCAGCGCGAGGCCCGCCTGATCGAAGCTCGGCCGGACGATCAGCAGAGCGCCGGCGAAGCCGACCGCCAGCGCGCCGGCGCGCCGCGGCCCGAGCCGCTCGCCGAGCAGCAGCACCGCGCCGAGCGCGCCGAACAGCGGTCCGGTGAACATCAGCGCGACGCCGTCGGCGAGCACGATGTGGGGCAGCGCCCAGAACCAGGCGAGCATGAAGGCGAGGTTGAGGGCGCTGCGCACGACGTGCAGGGCCGGGCGCGTGGTGCGCATGGTCGCAAGGCCGCCGCGCAGCAGCAGCGGCAGCAAAGGGATCAGGCCGAAGCCGTTGCGCAGCAGCGCGATCATCGGCGCGTTCAGGTCCTCGGCCATGAGCCGCGCGATGTTCGCGGTGGTGGCATAGCAGAGCGCCATGCCGACCATCAGCAGCGCCGCCGCTACGGGCGCGGGTTGGCGCCGCGGGCCCGCCCTGCCGATCTGTCGTCCCATGCTGCCGTCAACCTGCGGCGCGCCGCCGCTGTCGCCGGCACGGACCGGATGCTGCACCGGGAGCGACGCATCCGGCGCGGCGCGCCGCGCTAGCCGAACACCGGCGTCTGACCGGGTGCCGGCGTATAGCCGAAGTCGCCGCGCGCCTTGATCGCCTCGGCACCGCCGTGCAGCGCGATCTTGCGCTCCTGATCGGCGAAGGCGCGCGCGTTGACTGCCTCGGGGTCGACGATCTTCCTCAGCTCGGTCTCGAGTTCGGCGCGCACCGCGGCCTGCGCCGGGCTGGCGCCGAGGTCGTGCGCCTCCTGGGGGTCGGCCTCGAGGTCGAACAGCTGCGGCCGGTGGCCGACATAGTGGATGTACTTCCAGCGGCCCTTGCGCAGCATGTAGATGCCGGCCGTGGCGCCGACGGCATGGTACTCGCCGAACACCACTCGGTCCGGCTCCTCATGCCGCGCGAGCTCGAACAGCGAGCGGCCGGGCCGGTCGTCGTCGGCCTCGGGCCGCTCGCCGAGCGCCTCGAGGAACGTCGGGTAGAGGTCCACCAGCGAGACCGGCGTCTGCACCACATGGTGCCGCGGGATGTCGTCGCCGGCCATGATCAGCGGCACCGCAGCCGCCTCCTCATACATCACCGACTTGCCCCAGAAGCCGCGATTGCCGAGGTTGTCGCCGTGGTCCGAGGTGTAGATCACGCGCGTGTCGGCGGCCAGCCCCGTGTCCTGCAGCGCCTGGAGCAGCTGGCCGATATTGTGATCGAGAAACGATACCATGCCGTGGTAGGCGGCGAGCGCCGTGCGCACCCGCTCCTCATTGAAGAAGCCGGCGTAGTTCATGCAGCCGTGCAGCGCCTGCAGCACCGGGTGGTCGGGCGGCGCCCCGTCGAAGCGCGGCATCGGCATGCGCTCGAGCGGATAGAGGTCGAAGAACTCGGGCGGCGCCACAAGCGGGAAGTGCGGCAGGACGAAGCCCACGAACAGCATCCAGGGCTTGTCCGGCCGCTGCCGCGCCTTGCCCTCGAGCCAGTCCTTGGCCGCCCGGGCGATGCTCCGGTCGTACTGCGTGTAGGTCGATTCGCCGCGCCCGGCATCCTCGGCGAGCTTCCTGACATTGCCGCGCTCGGGCAGCTCACGCCGCAGCAGGCCCAGCAGGTCGCCGACCCCCTCGACGACGTGCAGCGTGTT
>DASUGG010000087.1:0-8548 GCA_036274135.1 Geminicoccaceae bacterium | reverse complement strand
AGAAGCGCAGGCCGGTCTGCGGCATGCCGTAGAGATGGCTGTAGCAGTGGCTCATCAGCTCGTCGGCGCGCTTGGTCGCGGCGTAGAGCGAGACCGGGCGGTCGACCGGGTCCTCGACCGAGAACGGGATCTTGGTGTTGCCGCCGTAGACCGAGCTCGAGCTCGCGTAGACCAGATGGCGCAGGCCCGGCAGCTCGTGCCGGCAGACCTCGAGCATCACCATATGGCCCACGAGGTTCGCCTGGACGTAGTCGAACGGCTTCTTCAGCGAATGACGCACGCCGGCCTGGGCGGCGAGATGGACCACGCCGGTCAGCGCCGCGCGATGCCGGCGGGCGAGCCGCGTCATGCCGTCGAGGTCGGCGATGTCGGCCTGCTCGAACGAGAAGCCCGGCCTGCCCTGCAGCCGCTCCAGCCGCGCCCGCTTCAGCGCCGGGTCGTAATAGCTGCTGAGGTTGTCGACGCCGACCACCTGCTCGCCGCGCGCGAGCAGCGCGTGGCTCACATGCGAGCCGATGAAGCCGGCGCTGCCGGTGACCAGAACTGCCATGCTCGAGCTGCCTTTCCTTGGCGGTGGCCGCGCTCCCGTAGCACAGAACGGCCGCGGCCCAAAAGGCCGGCGGCTCGGCAGACGGCGCGATGCGGTCTATAAGAGCCGCCGAAGCTTCAAAGAGGGTTAACAGTGGCCGCCGCAAGGCAGAGCGCGACGCCGATGGTCGCCCAGTACCGGGCCTTGAAGGCGGAGCATCCCGAATGTCTGCTGTTCTTTCGCCTGGGCGACTTCTACGAACTGTTCTTCGAGGACGCGCTGAAGGCGGCGCCGGCGCTCGACATCGCGCTGACCCGGCGCGGCCGCCAGGGCGACGACGACATCCCGATGTGCGGCGTGCCCGTGCACAGCGCCGAGAGCTATCTCGAGCGGCTGATCCGCAAGGGCTTCAAGGTCGCGATCTGCGAGCAGACCGAGGACCCCGCCAAGGCCAGGGCGCGCGGCGCCAAGGCCCTGGTCGAGCGCGCCGTGGTGCGGGTGGTGACGCCCGGCACGCTGACCGAGGACAGCCTGCTCGAGGCGCGCCGGCACAACTTCCTCGCGGCGCTGGCGCAGAGCCAGCAGGCGCTGGCGCTGGCCTGGCTCGACGTCTCGACCGGCGCGTTCTCGACCGGCCCGGCGAGCGAGCAGGGCCTCGCCGCCGAGCTCGCCCGCATCGACCCCGGCGAGCTGCTGCTGCCCGAGCGCCTGCTCGAGGCGCCGGCGCTGCGGCCGCTGTGGCGGGACTGGCAGGACCGCCTGACGCCGCTGCCCGATCGCGAGTTCGAATCCCTAAACGGCGAGCGCCGGCTCAAGGCCGGCTTCGCGGTCGCGGCGCTGGACGGCTTCGGCAGCTTCTCGCGCGCCGAGCTCGGCGCCTGCGGCGCGCTGATCGGCTATGTCGAGCTGACCCAGAAGGGCCGCCTGCCGCATCTGGCACCACCGCGCCGCGTGGCCCCCGGCAGCCACATGCTGATCGACGCCGCCACGCGGCGCAATCTCGAGCTGCTGGGCAGCCTCGCGGGCGAGCGCCGCGGCAGCCTGATCGGCGCGATCGACCGCACCGTCACCGGCGCCGGCGGCCGCCTCCTGGCGGCGCGCCTGGCATCGCCGCTGGCGAAGCCCGAGCCGATCCGCCGGCGGCTCGACGCGGTCCAGGCGCTGGTCGACGACCCGGCGCTGCGCGAGGCCCTGCGGTCGGCGCTGAAGGGTTGCCCGGACATGGAGCGCGCCCTCTCGCGGCTCTCGCTCGGCCGCGGCGGGCCGCGCGATCTCGTGGCCCTGAAGCTCGCGCTCGAGCGCGCCGCGATGATCAAGGCCACCCTGGCCGAGAGCGGCTCGCCGCTGGCGCCGAGCGCCGAGGGCATCGCGGCGCAGGCGGAGCTGCGGGCGACGCTCGAGGCGGCGCTCGCCGACGACCCACCGCTGCTCGTGCGCGACGGCGGCTTCATCCGGCCGGGCTGGCACGCCGATCTCGACCAGCAGCGCGGTCTGCGCGACCAGGCGCGCCGCCACGTCGCGGCGCTCGAGCGGCGGCTGCAAAGCGAGACCGGCATCGGCTCGCTGAAGGTCCGCCACAACAACATGCTCGGCTACTACATCGAGGTCACCGCGACGCACCGTGCCAAGGTGCCCGAGCATTTCGTCCAGCGGCAGGGCATGGCCGGCGCGACCCGCTACAGCACCAGGGAGCTGGCCGAGCTCGAGAGCGAGATCGCGGGCGCCGCCGAGCGGGCGCTGACCCTCGAGCTCGAGCTGTTCGACCAGCTCTGCCGCAGCGTCCTGGCCGAAGCGGACGCGATCGCACGCACGGCGCAGGCGCTCGCGCGCCTCGACGTCGCCGCGGGCCTCGCGGCGCTCGCCGCCGAGATGCGCTACTGCCGCCCCGAGGTCGACGACGGCGACGCCTTCCGGATCGTCGGCGGCCGCCATCCGGTGGTCGAGCAGGCCCTGGAGAGCGAGGGCAGGCGGTTCATCGGCAACGACGCCGATCTGTCGGAGCGGCACCGCCTGTGGCTGCTGACCGGCCCCAACATGGCCGGCAAGAGCACGTTTTTGCGCCAGAACGCGCTGATCGCGATCCTCGCGCAGGCCGGCAGCTTCGTGCCGGCCGAGCGCGCCCGTCTCGGCGTCGTCGACCGCCTGTTCTCCCGCGTGGGCGCCGCCGACGACCTGGCGCGCGGCCGCTCGACCTTCATGGTCGAGATGGTGGAGACCGCCGCGATCCTGCACCAGGCGACGGCGCGCAGCCTCGTGATCCTGGACGAGATCGGCCGCGGCACGGCGACCTACGACGGCCTGTCGATCGCCTGGGCGGTGGTCGAGCATCTGCACGAGGTGAACCGCTGCCGCGGCCTGTTCGCGACCCACTATCACGAGCTGACGGTGCTCGCGGCGCGGCTGGCGCAGCTCGCCTGCCGCACGATGCGGGTCAAGGAGTGGCAGGGCGAGGTGGTGTTCCTGCACGAGGTCGCGGAAGGGGCGGCCGACCGCTCCTACGGCGTGCACGTCGCGAGGCTCGCCGGCCTGCCCGCCGCCGTGGTCGCGCGCGCCGAGGAGGTGCTGCACGGGCTCGAGCAGGGCGAGGCCAGGAGCGCCCCCGCCCGGCTGGCCGAGGACCTGCCGCTGTTCGCGGCCGCGCTCGAGCGGGCGCGGCCGAAGCCGGCGCCGCGGGAGACCGCCGCGCTCGAAAGCGCGCTCGCCGACATCGATCCCGACGCGCTGACGCCGCGCGAGGCGCTGCAGCTGGTCTACCGCCTGAAGGCGTTGCTGAGCCGGCAGGACGACGCCGGCTCGACTTCCTGAGTCTTGCGCAGGTCTAGTCCGGGTAGCATACTGCGACCGCTGGTGACGACGTGGTATCTATAAGTCGGCTTCCCCGGTACCAGCTTTGTTCTTTGACGTATCTACAGTGAATAAAACAGAAGGACGCCTCAAGGATGCGCATTTTGATCACCGGTGCCGCCGGTTACGTCGGCTGGGTGCTGGTCGACGCGCTGCAGGCGCTGGACGGCGTCAGCAGGATCATCGGCGTCGACCTCAGGCCGCGTCCGGATCGACTGCGCGACAATGACAAGGTGGCGTGGATACAGGCCGACGTTTCCACCGACGGCTGGCAGGCGGCGGCGCGGGCGCACCGGCCCGATGCCGTCGTCCACCTCGCCTTTCAGATCCGTCAGCTGTACGGGCGCAAGCAGAAGATCCAGCGCCGGTGGAACATCGACGGCGCCCGCAAGGCCTTCGCGTTCGCGCTCGGCGAGCCCTCGGTGCGCCGCCTGGTCCACTTCTCGACCATCACGGCCTATGGCGCGCAGGCCGGCAACTCGCTCGCGGCGCGCTTTCGCGAGACCGACCTGCTGCGCGAGCGGGACTATCTCTACGGCAGCCACAAGCGCGAGATCGAGGGGCTGCTCGAGCAGGCATATGCCGCCGCCGATCGCACCACGCAGGTGGTGGTGCTGCGCTGCGCGTCGATCAGCGGCCCGCTCGGCCGTCTGAAGCTCGGCCGCTTCGGGATTGTCTCGACCCTGACCTCGCTGTTCCCCTTCCTGCCCTGCGGCCGTGCCGACTTCGGTCGCCAGTACCTGCACGAGGACGACGTCGCCGACATCGTCGCGACGCTCCTGACCGCGCCCCCGCGCCGCGGCTACGACGTGTTCAATGCCGCGCCGGAGGACTACCTCGCGGCGGGCGACCTCGCCGCGCTCTTGCGCAAGCGCATGGCCATCGTGCCGCAGCCGCTGCTGCGCGGTCTGTTCCCTCTGTGCTGGCACGCGAGCCGCGGCCGCGTCCCGACGCCGCCGGGCGCCTGGAAGTTCGTCACCTTCCCGATCGCCGTCGATGGCTCGGCGCTGACCCGCGCCTACGGCTATCGCTACCGCTTCACTTCGACCGAGGCGCTCACGGCGCGATCGGGCCGCCATCTCGCCGAGATCGATGCGACGACCATTGCGGCCGCGCCCGCCGCGATCGTACCGCGATCGGGCGTTCGCGAGGTGTGACGGGCGAGCGATCCGCCGAGGCCGACCCGCCGGGCGCGGGATGCATTGCGCCGCGCGCGACGCTGGACCGCGTGCTGCGGAACGCCATATAGGTGGGACCATATCGGTCGGTGAAGCGCATTCCGAGGGTGTCATGGCCTCTGATCCGGCGTCGCGAGCTTGGCGCGTTCATCTCGGTAGCGCCCTGCGCGCCGTTGCCTTGCCGCTGGCGCTGCTGCTGGCCGGCTGCGCCGCGAGCCCGACACCCTATCAGCCGGTGGCGAACGGCTACGGCTACAGCCAGCAGCAGATCGAGAGCGACCGCTACCGCATCACCTTCGCGGGCAACGGCGACACCCCCCTCGACACGGTGCGCAGCTACATGCTGTACCGCGCCGCCGAGGTGACGGTCGAATCCGGGCACGACTACTTCGTCGTGGTGAACCAGAACACGCAGAGCACGACGACCTATCGCGGCACCGGCTCGACGCCGTTCGGCTTCGGCACCGGCTTCGGCAGCGGCGGCTTCGGCGTCGGTTTCTCGAGCTTCAGCGCCTATCCGGACGACAGCTTCACCTCCTGGGCGGACATCGTGGTCGGCGACGGTGCCAAGCCGGCCGGCGATCTGAACGCCTACGACGCGCGCGATGTGCTGAAGCAGCTCGATCCGAGCGTGGTGCGGGCGCCGGGCGTCATGCGCGTGACGCCGCCGCCGCAGCAATCGCAGCCACAGCAATAGGCGCCATCGCGGCGCAGACGACAAAAAAATGGCCGCCGCGGGAAGCGGCGGCCCAGTTTCAGGGAGGTTCTCTGGCAAGTCGATAACGAATGTCGCGGACGTGCTACGACGATGGAACGTCGCGACCCGCGGTTTGGTTCCGCGAAGCGTGACCGGGCGCCGGGGGCTGCCGGCCGAAGCGGCCCGCTCAGGCGTCCTGGGCGGTCGCGCAAGGCGCCGGCCCGGCCAGCTCGGCCACGACCGGCAGATGATCGGAGGCGCGCCGGCTGAGCGCCGTCACATGTCGGCGCAGCGGCGCCGCGAGGCTGCAGCGGCGCAGCACGATCCGGTCGAGCGCGAACAGCGGCCAGCGCGCCGGATAGCTCGCGGGGGCCGGCGGCACGCAGCCGAGCCGGCGCAGCCGGAGCAGCGCCGGCGCCCACGGCCGCCATTCGTTGAGGTCACCGACGAGAATCCACGGATCGGCGATCTCCGTCGCGAGAAAGCGCTCCAGGGACTCCACCTGGCGGAGTCGAAACCGGGTGCGGAGATCGAGATGGGTGGTGACGAGGCGCCAGCGCGCCCGTCGCGAGGCGCCGATCACCGCCGCGACCGCGCCGCGCAGCTCGCCGCTGTGGTCGTCGAACGTCACGCGCTGCTCGCCGAGTACGGGCAGGCGGGAGAGGATCGCGTTGCCGTACCAGCCGCGGTCCTCGCGCAACAGCGGGCCCTCGACGCACTCCATCCCGAGCATCGCCGCGAGCCGCGTGGCCTGGTCGACGCCGCCGCGCGACGGCCGCGACTCGACCTCCTGTAGCGCGATCAGGTCGGGCGCGATCTCCTCGATGACCGCGGCGATCCGCTCGAGGTCCGCGCGTCCGTCGCTGCCGACGCCGGCGTGGATGTTATAGGTGGCGACCCGGATCAGCGTTCAATCGGTCCGCTTTTGTTTCCAGCGCTGCAGCCAAAGGCCGGCGGCCACGGCCAGCGCGGCCGCCGCGGCGAGCAGGACGAAGGTCGTGACGTCGGGATTTCGCAGCCAGGCGCCGACCCGGTCGCCGACGATCGTCATCAGGGCGATTCCCGGCAACATACCCACCAGGGTGCCGAGCGCATAGTCGCGCCAGCGCAGGCCGCTCGCTCCCGCCACCAGATTGATCACCGTGAACGGCGCGATCGGCAGCATGCGGACGATTGACACGGTGACGAAGCCCCGCCGGCTGAGGCGCCGGTTGATCGCCGTGACGCGCCGGCCGCCGATTCGTTGCATGAGGTCGCGCCCTAGCACGCGGCCGAGCGCGAAGCCCGCAAGCGCCGCGGCGAGCGAGCCGGCCAGCGCATAGGCGAGGCCCGTGACCGGCCCGAAGGCGAGGGCGGTGAGCGCGATCACGAGGTTGACGGGGATGAACAGGAGGCCGGCGATCACGTAGCCCAGCACCGCGGCGCCGAAGCCGACCGGCGAGTAGCTGTGGACCTCGGCGAACTGCAGCATGCGTTGCAGGAGGCCACCCGTTCCGACCAGCTGGTCTTGCAGGATGGCGGCGGCGGTGAGCAGCAGCGCCACGGCGATGCCGAAGTTCAGCAGCATCATGCGCAGGCGCAGACGCCGTTCCGGGTGCAGCAGCCGTCGCTCCAGCGCAGCCGGCGTGAGCGGCTCGTTGGGATCCCCGAGATCGACGGGCAGCTCGGGTTCGCCCGAGGCTTCCTCCTCGACCCCAGCCAATGGCTCGAGCCGTCGCCGCGGGCTCCGCAGCGTTGCCACGGCGGCGAGCAGCGAGCCGGTGGCGGCGATGGCCGCGTCCACCTGCTCGGCCGCGCAGCCGAGATGGTCGCCCAGCAGCATCGCCCGGGCGCGCGCGATCGCGCGGCGATGGTCGTCCGTCTCGGCGGCGACGACGAGGTTGCATTCGGTGTCCAGGCCCATCGATCGGTTGGCCACGTTCGCGGAGCCGATCGTGAGGAAGGTGTCGTCGACGATCGCGAGCTTGCTGTGCAGGTCGATCGGCTGGACCTGTCCGTCGGCGCCGACGACGACCGGACACAGGACCCGCAGGCGGTCGGGCCGGTCGGCGCGGCGGAGCTGGGCAACGAACCGCACCCTGCCTCGATCCATGACCGCCGCCTCGAAGATGCCCTCAGCGGTGTGCGAGGTGGTGATCAGGACCTCGGGGCCGTCCTGCTCGCGCAGGCGCTTGCTCAGCTGGTTCGCGACACAGCGCGCGGTCAGATACTGGGTCTCGAGGTACAGGTTGCGCCGTGCGGCCGCGATCAGCCCATCGTACAGGGCCTCGATCTCGCGGACCTCGGGCTGGTCTGCCCAGCTTGGCCGGGTGCGGGCGATCGCGACCGGCACATCCGTGCACCAGGGCTCGAGCGAGGCGGGCCAGCGATCACCCCGGCCGGACGGCGCCGGCAGGTCCTCGCCCGTGGCGATCCGCCAACGCCTCCGCAGCAGCAAATCGAGCGCCAGCGCCGGGGTGCCCTCGACGAGCATGACGACATCGTGGCGCGGCGGCCGCGGGCTGCCGTCGGGCGTATTGCGACGCGGCTCGTCGATCCGGTGCTCCGGCGTGTCCCAACGCCCCGCCGTCAGGTCGATGCCGCCGACGAAGGCCACGGCGCCGTCGATCACCACCACCTTTTCGTGGTGGCAGGCGGCCGCGGGATGCTGGCCGTCGAGCACCAGGCGCAGGCGGCCGTCCGGGCGATCGAACCGCCAGCGCGGCAGCGCCTGTCGGTCCAGCCCGTACAGCAGCAACCAGTCCCAGATCAGCAGACGGATCTGCAGAGCGGGCCGGTCGCGCAGCAGCTCCTCGAAGAACTGCACCAGCGGAGAGGCGGTCCCGTCGGGGTCGAGGGTGATGTCGCTGTGGATGTCCCAGCCGGCGATCAGCACGCTGCGCTCGGCGCGCAGCAGGGCCTGGCGCAGGGCGCCGAAATAGGCGGCGCCGTCGATCAGCAGCGCCGCCCGCGTCGCCCGCTCGATCCTCCAGCAGGTGTCGCCCGGTCGCAGGACCGATTGCATCACCGGCGCGCAGTGGCGGGGTCGGTCAGCCGCCGCGCCTATGGCCGCAGCGACGCCCGCAGCATCCAAGGCACCTTCTCGTGCGCCCGCAGGCGCTGGTTGCTCTGCACCGGCTCGCGGATCATCGCCTGCGCACCGGGCACCTCCTGCTCGTCGCGGATCTCAAACATCTCGTGCAAGCTGTGAAACTGCGGTCCGACCAAGCTCCGGTGGACGCCGTGGCCCTTGCCGAGCAGCGTGTATGAGACGGCGAGCACGAGACCCTCGCAAAGCGCCTGCCGGTGCGAAGGTTGGGC
>DASUGG010000086.1:0-12589 GCA_036274135.1 Geminicoccaceae bacterium | reverse complement strand
GGCGGTCTTCGCGGTCGGGCAGGCCAGTGTCCGCGAGCCGCGTGTGATCGACCTCGCCTGGGGCGATGCCGGCGCGCCGCGCGTCACGCTGGTCGGCAAGGGCGTGTGCTTCGATACCGGCGGGCTCGACCTCAAGACCTCCGCCAACATGCTGCTGATGAAAAAGGACATGGGCGGCGCGGCGGTCACGCTGGGCCTCGCCCGGGCGATCATGGCCGCGAAGCTGCCGGTGCGCCTGCGGCTGCTGATCGGCGCGGTCGAGAACAGCGTCGCCGGCAACGCCTTCCGGCCCGGCGACGTGCTGCGCACGCGCAAGGGGCTGACCGTCGAGATCGGCAACACCGACGCCGAGGGCCGCCTCGTGCTGTGCGACCTGCTCGCCGAGGCCGACGGCGAGAAGCCGGATCTGCTGATCGACTGCGCGACCCTGACCGGCGCCGCCCGGGTGGCGCTGGGCCCCGACCTGCCGGCGCTCTTCACGCCGGACGACGCGCTCGCCGCCGACCTGCTCGCGGCGGGGGTGGCGGTCTCCGATCCGCTCTGGCGCCTACCCCTGCACCGCGGCTATCGCGAGCTGCTCGACAGCCCCATCGCCGACATCAACAATACCGGCTCCGGCGGCCTCGCGGGCTCGATCACGGCGGCGCTGTTCCTCGCCGCCTTCGTCGAGCAGACGACGTCCTGGGCGCATCTCGACATCTTCGCCTGGAACCAGAAGGACCGCCCGGGCAGGCCCAAGGGCGGCGAGGCGACGGCGCTGCGCGCCCTGCTCGCCGGGATCGAGCGCCGGTTCGCCGCGCCATGATCGCCGAGCAGCCGGCCAGCCGCGCCGACTACCGCGTCTTCTACGAGATTCCGACCCGCTGGATGGACAACGACGTCTACGGCCACGTCAACAACGTCCACTACTACAGCTATTTCGACACTGCGATCGCGTACTTTCTGATTCGCGAGGGCGGGCTCGACCCCTGGCGCAGTGAGGTGATCGGCTTCTGCGTCGAGAGCGCCTGCCGCTTCCGCCGCGCCACCCGCTTTCCCGACCGAATCACCGCGGGGCTGCGGGTCGGCCGGCTCGGCCGCACCAGCGTGCGCTACGAGATCGGCCTGTTCCGCGACGACGAGCAGGAGACGTCGGCGGACGGCTATTTCGTGCACGTCTTCGTCACCAGGAGCGAGGAGCGGCCGGCCCCCATCCCGCTGGCGTTCCGCACGGCGCTGGCGCGCTTGGCAACGGAGCCGCGCGCCTCGGCCTGACCAGCGTGTGGCTTGCGCCGGCTCGCCGCCGGCCGCTAGATTGCCCGGCGAGGCAGGCGGCCGGTGCAGCCAACCGCGGGCCGCGCGAGGCCGAGGATCGAGGGGGATTCGGTGAGCGAGCGGGCGCGCCTGCGCGTCAACCTGAGCCAGTGCGAGTTCGAGGTGGAGGGCAGCGAGGCGTTCGTGCGGACCTATGCCGAGCGCTTCGACGCGCTGCTGGACCGTCTAGGCCAGGAGCCGCGGCCGAACGATGCGCCGGCCAGACTGCCGCCGCCCGGCCAGCCGAGCCTCGCGATCGACGGCGCCGGACTCGGCGAGCTGCTGCATCACCTGCCGCGTTCGGCGACCGATGTCGACCGCATGCTGCTCGCCGGCCACGTCGCGCAGTCGCGCGCCGCCGACAGATCGTTCAGCACCGGCGAGGCCAACGCCCTGCTCACCGAGCAGGGGGTCAAGATCGGCAATCCGTCGCAATCGGTGAAGCAGAACCTGGTGGCCAGGCGGGTGTTCCGGCATCTGCGGCGCTATCGCGTCTCGCAGATCGGCATCGATCATCTGGCGCAGCTGCTCGGCCCCGCCTTCACGGCCTGAGCATGGGCGAGGACGCGAATCGATCCGGCGACGCGGCCCGCGCCCGGCTGGTCGAGACGATCGAGCGCGAGGTCCGCGCCTATGGCCTCGGCGAGGGCACGCGGGAGCTCGACCCGCGCGTGCGGGCGGCGCTGGCCAAGGTGCCGCGCGAGCGCTTCGTGTCGACCGACAGCGCCGCCCTCGCCTACGACAACCGGCCCCTGCCGATCGGCCACCGGCAGACCATCTCGCAACCCCTGATCGTCGCGGCGATGACCCAGCTGCTGCGCATACGCCCCGGCGCCCACGTGCTCGAGGTCGGCACCGGCTCCGGTTACCAGACCGCGATCCTTGCCGAGCTGGCCGAGCAGGTCAGCACGGTCGAGATCGTCGAGCCGCTGGCAGCCGGCGCCAGGCGGGTCCTCGGCGAGCTCGGCTACCGCAACATCGCCTTTCGCTGCGGCGACGGCGCCGCCGGCTGGCCGGAGCGGGCACCCTTCGACGGCATCATCGTGACCGCCGCGGCGCGCGCGATCCCGCCGGCGCTGCTCGACCAGCTCAAGCCCGGCGGCCGCCTGGTGATCCCGATCGGCGCGATGCCGACCGGCCAGGATCTCGTGCTGGTCGAGAAGGACGCGCAGGGCCAAGTGCACGAGCGGCGGCTGTTCTCGGTCGCGTTCGTGCCGCTGACCGGGGGGTCGGACCGCGCCTGAACGCGTATCGTGCGATGCTCAGGAATGCTGGCCGCGACCTTGACAGGACATGCGGCGCCGGTAGTCTCCCGCACCACACACAAGACTCAAAGGATCAGGGAGAGAGCGCGATGAGCAGACGTTATTCCTACACTGGCATCGTCCTGGGCGCCCTCCTGTCGGTGTCGGCGGCGTACGCGCAGGAAACCGTCAACTGGACCCTGGGCGACGTCGATTCCGCCTCGCACTGGGGGCCAGTGGCCGGCGAGCAGCTCGCGAAGGCGGTCGACGAAGCCACCGACGGTCAGCTCAAGATCACCGTCTACCCGACCGAATCGCTCTTCAAGGGCAAGGATTCGCTCGACGCCGTCTCCAACGACCTGACCCAGATGTACCGGGTTTCCGGCGCCCATGTGGGCGGCGAAGAGCGGATCCTCGAGCTGATGGACCTCCCCCTGTTCGTGCCCGCGGACTACGAGTTTCGCGCCAAGCTCTGGGACGCGCTCACGCCGATGTACCGTGACCTCCTGATGGAACGCTACAACGTCTACCTGGCCGGCATTCTCCAGGCCGAGCCGCGGATGATCTACACCAAGGAGCCGATCGAGAACCTGGCCGATCTCAGCGGCCGCAAGATCCGCTCGTCCGGGCCGGTCGAGACCGAGTTCACCGGCGCGATCGGCATGGTGCCAGTCGGGGTCGCGCCCTCCGAGATCTACACGGGCCTGCAGCAGGGACTGCTCGACGGCAACTGGGTGGCCGACGCGCCGCATTTCTACAACAAGGGGTTCGAGGTCACCAAGTACATCTACGACGTCGGCAGCGCCGGCGCCGGGTTCTTCGTGCTCGTGAACGGCGAGGCGCTGGAGGCGCTGCCCGCCGAGAGTCGCGACGCGCTGATGACGGCGCTACCCGACTATGTGGCCGCGCTGCGCGAAGGCAGCAGGGGCGGCTTCGCCAACGGTCGCGACTGGCTCATCAAGGAGGGCATGACCGTCGTGCCGGTATCACCCGAGGACCGCGCGACGATGCAGGCGGCCGCGGCGAAGATCGTCGAGGCATGGCAGGAGCGCCTCGACCCCGAGTCGCACGCGATCTACGTCAAGGCCAAGGAAATGATCGACGAGTACAATGCGGCCAAGGGCTAGTGCCCGGACCGCGTGAGTGCACGTCCTTTCCGCTCTGCGGCAGATCCTTGATCGAACAATAGCGCCGGCGATCTACGGGTTCGCCGGCGCTGGCGTCGTGT
The DNA here is from genome assembly GCA_036274135.1 of Geminicoccaceae bacterium. Lineage (GTDB taxonomy): Bacteria > Pseudomonadota > Alphaproteobacteria > Geminicoccales > Geminicoccaceae > DASUGG01. The sequence goes on along the minus strand of DASUGG010000086.1, from coordinate 8,824 downwards.
GCGTGGTGGCGATGATGCTCATCGTCACGTACGACGTGATCGCCCGCTATGTGTTCAACCAGCCCTCGATGTGGGCGGGCGAGATCGCCTCCTACCTCCTGATCGCCATCGTCTTCCTCGGGCTCGCGCAGAACCTGCGCCAGGGCAGCCACATCCGCATCGACGTGGTCACCAATCTCCTGTCGGTACGGACGCGGCTCGTCCTCGAGGTGATCGCCTACGCGGTCGGCGTCGTGTTCTCGGTCATGCTGGTCGTGGGCGTCGCGGTCCGCTTCAACGACTATTGGATCCGGCAGACCACCGCCGACTCACCGCTCATGACCGAGCTGTGGATCCCGATGATTCCGGTCTTGGTCGGCGCGGTCGCCTTCACCCTCGCCATGCTCGCCGGCGTCGTGAGCAGCCTGCATGCGCTCTTGACCGCCACGCCGCCCGAGTCGGCGGCGCCCGAGGTCTGACATGGCGCCGATCCTGTTCACGCTCGGGCTGACCGTCGTGCTCCTCGGCGCCGGCGTCTGGGTCGGCGTCGCGCTCGGCTTCTCCGGCATCATCGGCCTGGCGCACGTGCTCGGCATCGACCGCGCGGTCCACATCGCGGGAACCGTGGTCTGGGAGCAGAACACCAGCTTCGTGCTCGTGGCGATCCCAATGTTCATCTTCATGGGCGAGTTGCTGTTTCAGTCGGGCGTCATGAGCAAGGTCTATCTGCGCGCGGCGACTGTGGTCAGCGGCATTCCCGGCGCGCTGCTGCAGGCCAATATCGCCGCCTGCACCATCTTCGCCGCCTGCTCCGGCTCGAGCGTGGCGTCGGCCGCGACGATTGGCTCCGTCGGCTATCCGGAGATCTCGAAGCGGGGCTACGACAAGCCGATCGCGCTCGGCTCGATCGCGGCCGGCGGCACGCTCGGTATCCTCATCCCGCCCAGCATCATCTTCATCGTCTACGGCAGCCTGGCCGAGGTCTCGGTGGGCAAGCTGTTCCTGGCCGGCGTCATCCCCGGGCTCGCGCTTGCCGCGCTCTATTCCGCCTATATCGCCGTGCGCTGCCTGATCGATCCGGCGCTCGCGCCGCGCGAGGGCCGGATGGGCATGGTCGAGCGGCTGCGCGCCATGCTCGGGCTCTGGCAGATGGCGCTGCTCGTCGTGGTCGTGATCGGCGGCATCTACGGCGGCATCGCCAGTCCGACCGAGGTCGCGGCGCTGGGCGCCAGCCTCGCGATCCTGATCGCCGTCGTCTCGGGCGGCCTCAGCGTCGGCGCGGTGTGGCGCGCCGGTCTCGCCACCGTGCGGCAGACAAGCATGATCCTGTTCGTCATCTTCACGGCCAAGACGCTGGCCATGACCCTGATCTATTTCCGGGTGCCCAGCGCCGTAGTCGCCTGGATCGGCGCCGCCGGGATGACGAGCGGAGACATCTTCCTCGCGGTGGTCGTGATCTACCTCATCCTCGGCATGTTCGTCGACGGCATCGCCATGATGGTCATCACCATCCCGTTCATCGGCCCGATCATGGCGGCGGCGCAGATGGACCCGATCTGGATGGGCGTCGTGATCTGCATCCTGATCGAGGTGGGCCTGCTGACGCCGCCGGTCGGGCTGAACCTTTACGTGCTGCAAGGCGTCACCAACGAACCGATGCGCGACGTCATCGTCGGCAGCCTGCCCTTCATCCTGCTGCAGTGCGCGATGATCGCGGCGCTCTACTGGTGGCCGGCGCTCGCCCTGCACCTCCCCAGCGCCATGAGTGGTTGAGACGAATGGTTGAGCTGTGCCAAGGCCCCGACCCGCAGCCGCGCCCTCCGCGTCTGACGATGCCGGCCGGCGCCACGGATACACATTTTCATCTGTTCGGACCGCAAGCCGCGTATCCGCTCGTGCCCGTGCGCGAGTACACGCCGCCGCTGATCACGCCGGCACTCGCCCGGCGGCTCTTCGCGAAGCTCGGGATCGAGCGGGCGGTGGTGATCCAGCCGAGCGTCTATGGCGACGACAACCGGGCGCAGCTCGAAGGCGCGCGGGAGGTCGGCATCCCCACCCGTGCCGTGGTGGTGGCCAGGTACGAGACGTCCGACCGGGAGCTGGCGCGGCTGCACGACGAGGGCGCGCGCGGCCTGCGCTTCGTCCTCGCGCATCCCGGCGGGCTGCCGCTTGCGGACCTGGAGCGGTGGGCCGAGCGCATCCATGGGCTCGGCTGGCACATCCAGCTCCTCGCCAAGGGCGCGCAGCTCCTCGAACTCGCGCCTCGCCTCGAGAAGCTCGCCTGCCCGGCGGTGATCGACCACATCGGCATGATCCGACCGGCCGACGGCATCACGCAGCCGGCCTTCCAAGCGGTGCTGCGGCTGCTCGCGCGAGGCCATTGGGTCAAGCTGTCGGGCGCGTACCGGCTCTCGCCGCAGCGGCCGCCCTATCCCGACCTCATCCCCTATGTGGCCGAGCTTATGGCGGCGCGCCCGGACCGGATCGTCTGGGCGAGCGACTGGCCGCACGCCTTCGTCAAGGGCGCCATGCCCAACACCACCGATCTTTTGGATCTGCTGGCCGACTGGGTCCCCGACGAAGGCAGGCGCCAGCGCATCCTGGTCGACAATCCGGCGGCGCTGTACGGCTTCTGAGGAGGGCGGCGACGATGATTCCGATCTGCCAGGCGCCGGATCCCGATCCCCGGCCGCCCCGTCTGCAGGCGCCGGCCGGCGCGACCGACACCCATTTCCACATCTTCGGGCCCCAGGAGCGCTACCCGTTCGTCGCCGACCGGCGGTTCACGCCGCCCGACGCTGCCGTCCCATCCTATCTCCACCTGCACCGGACGCTCGGCTTGTCGCGTGGCGTGCTGGTCCAGGCGAGCGGCTACGGCACGGACAATCGTCGCCAGCTCGACGCGGCGCGCGAGCTGGACATTCCGACCAGGGTGATCGTCGTCGTCCCGGCGGCGATCACCGATCGCGAGCTCGAAGAGCTCGATCACGCCGGCGCGCGCGCCGTCAGGTTCATCCCGACCCAGCCGGGAAGCCTGCCGCTCGAGGATCTGGAGCGGTTCGCTGACCGCCTGGCGGCGTTCGGCTGGCACCTCCAGCTCATGCTGTCGCCGGCCCAGCTCGTGGAGCTGGCGCCGCGCCTCGCAAAGCTGCGCTGCGATTTCGTCATCGATCATATGGCCGACATTCGCGCCGCCGGCGGCACCGCGCAGCCGGCCTTCCAGGCATTGCTGCGGTTGCTGCGGGACGGCCGCGGCTGGACGAAGCTGTCGGCGGGCTATCATCTCTCGGACCAGGTGCCGCCCTATCCCGAGGTAATACCGCTCGCCCATGCCCTCGTGGCGGCGCGGCCCGACCGTCTGCTCTGGGGCAGCGACTGGCCGCATGCCAATCATCATGGCCCGATGCCGAACTCCACCGACCTGTTCGATCTGCTGCTCGACTGGGTGCCGGATGACGACGTTCGCACCCGGATTCTCGTCGACAACCCGGCGCGTCTCTATGGCTTCTAGCGGCTCGCTGGCAGCAACAAGGAGCCCCATGACGGCACGCAAGCAGCTCCGCCTCGGCCTCGTCGGCTTCGGCGAGGTCGGCAGCACCCTCGGCCAGGGCCTGCGCGACGAGGGCCTGGTCGAGATCGCGGCCTACGACAAATACGCCTTCGATGGCCCCTTCCGCGACCTGATCCAGAGCCGTGCGGCGAGCGCTGGCGTGCCGCTCGTGCGCTCGCCGGAAGAGCTGGCGAAGCGTAGCGAGCTCATCCTTGGGGTGACGCCCGGCCAGGCGTCGATCGAGAGCGCCAAAGCCTTCGCCCCCCACGTCACGGCCGCGCACATCTTCGTCGATCTCGCTTCGGCGACGCCACGGGTGAAACAGTCGGCCGAGCGCGCCCTGCGCGCCAGCGGCGCGAGCATCGCGGACGCCTCGATCATGGGCACGCCGCACGCCGACGGCCATTGCCTGCCGATCCTGGCGAGCGGCCCGGCGGCGGCGCGGTTTCGTGCTCTGATGGCGCCGTGGGGACTGAAGATCGAGCAGGTTGAGGGCGAGCTGGGGGCGGCGTCCGGCATCAAGATCCTGCGGTCGGTGATCGCCAAGGGCCTGGAGGCGCTGCTGGTCGAATGCCTGCTCGGCGCGCGGCGCTACGGCATCGACGAAGCCGTGCTCGGCTCGTTCGCGACATTCATGGACAGCCGCTCCTTTGCGGAGATGGCGAACTTCCTGCTCGTCACCGACGTGATCCATGCCGAGCGGCGATCGGACGAGGCGCGGATGTCCGTCGCCGCCCTGGAGGACGCCGGGGTGGACGCAATCATGACCCGCGCGACGGCAAAGCGGCTCGAATGGGTTGCCGGCCTCGGCACCAAGGCGCATCTCGGCGGCGTCGTGCCCACGCACTACACGCAGGCGCTCGAAACCATCGAAGCGCTGCTGAAGCAGCCGCCGCCCCGGTAAAGCAGGTCGCCCGGCTTGCTGGCGGGCCGCGCGCCGGCTATAATCGGCTCATGCTGACGATCCAGGTCTGGCGGCGGGATGCGCGAATTAGCGACCCGGCCTCGATTCGAGGCCGGGCCCCGATCGCTCGTCCCGTCGCCGCAAAAGTGGATCGCCGTCATGTCAACGATCGTCCAGGAGCCGGCCGCCCGACAGCGGGTTGACTGCTTCTCCGTGTTCTCCTCCGCCGACCCCTCGGCCCTGCCGCGCATCTTCGAGGTGTTCAGCCTGCACGGGCTGATCCCGACGCGCTGCCACGGCGCCTGCCCCGACGGCGGCGAGGACGAGCTGGTCATCGACATCCAGCTGAGCGAGCTGCCGAGCGGCCTCGCCGACCAGCTGGCCCGCCGCCTGCGCCGCGTGATCACCGTGACCGAGGTGCTGTGGTCGCAAAAGCGCGCCGCCTGAGCCCCCTGCCCCGCCGGCGGACGCGGCCAGCCCGCGCCGGCCCAGAGCGCGACGACCGGACGCCTTGCGGCGGGCCGGTCACCACCGGTAGGATGGCGCGATGAGGCTCCGACACGCGCTCTCCTGGCTTGCGCTCGCGCCTGCCCTGATCGGCTTCGGGCCGCCCGTGGGCGCCGCCGGGCCGGCCGATCCGTGCGCGCTCCTGTTCGTGCCGGAGGGCTACGAGCTGCGCTGCAGCGTCTATCGCGACGACGACGGCTGGCGCGTCGCGGTCCGGCCCGAGAACAGCCTCTTCTCACCGCTCAGCGAGCTCAGCGTCGAGCCGGTCGAGGAGCCGATCGAGGACCCTGAAGCGTGGCTGCGCGGCCAGCTGCAGATCGATCTCAGCGGCCTCGAGCACGTGGTGCGGGAACTCGCCCGCAGCGAGGACAGCCCGTTCGCCGGCGAGGAGATCGGATCGTCGCTCGAGACCTGGCTCGGCATGATGCACACGCTCACCGAGTGGCCGTTGCAGAGCTGTGAGGAGCCCTCCACCGAGGCCGATGCCGCGTCCGGCGAGACCTCCGAGCTGAGCTGCGCCTGGGCGTTCGGGCCGTTCCGCCAGCATCTCGTGATCCGCCTGGTGGAGCGCGACGGCGAGCGCTATGCCGTGCGTATCCGCGCCATGAACGAGCGGCGCCTGCGCCATCTGGTCGCGATCGCGAACTCGCTCTAAGGTCCGCCCGGGCCTCGCTCGCAGCAGGAGATCGGCGATGTCGCTTCAGGCAGTCCGCAGCGCCGCGGCCACGGCCGCCAGACCCGTCTTTGCCTGGGACGATCCGTTCCTGTTCGAGGAGCAGCTCTCCGAGGAGGAGCGGCTGATCCGCGACAGCGCCCGCGACTTCGCGCAAGGCCGCCTGATGCCGCGCATCCTCGAGGCCAACCGCCACGAGATCGTCGACCGCGGCATCATCAGCGAGATGGGCAAGCTCGGCCTGCTCGGCGCGACCATCGACGGTTATGGCTGCGCCGGCGCCAGCTACACCAGCTACGGCCTGGTGGCACGCGAGATCGAGCGGGTCGATTCCGCCTACCGCTCGATGATGAGCGTGCAGTCGTCGCTGGTCATGGCGCCGATCCACGACTTCGGCAGCGAGGCGCAGCGCGAGGCCTGGCTGCCGCGCCTCGCCAAGGGCGAGATCGTCGGCTGCTTCGGCCTGACCGAGCCCGACCACGGCTCCGATCCGGGCTCGATGACCACCCGCGCGCGCAAGGTCGCCGGCGGCTGGCGGCTGTCCGGCGCCAAGACCTGGATCACCAACGCGCCGATCGCCGACCTGTTCCTGGTCTGGGCCAAGGACGATGAGGGCACGATCCGCGGCTTCCTGATCGAAAAGGGCGCCAAGGGCCTGAGCGCCCCGAAGATCGAGGGCAAGTTCGCGCTACGCGCCTCGGCGACGGGCCAGATCCTGATGGACGACGTGCCGGTGGCCGAGGATCAGGTGCTGCCCGGCGCCAGCGGCCTCAAGGGGCCGTTCAGCTGCCTCAACCGGGCGCGCTTCGGTATCTCGCTCGGCGTCCTGGGTGCGGCCGAGTTCTGCTGGCATGCGGCGCGCCAGTACGTCCTCGACCGCAAGCAGTTCGGCCGGCCGCTCGCCGCCAACCAGCTGATCCAGAAGAAGCTCGCCGACATGCAGACCGAGATCGCGCTCGGGCTGCAGGCAGCGCTGCGGGTCGGGCGTCTGATCGACCAGGGCAAGGCGACGCCGGAAATGGTCTCGCTGATCAAGCGCAACAACTGCGGCAAGGCGCTCGAGATCGCGCGTGCCGCCCGCGACATGCACGGCGGCAACGGCGTCGCCGACGAGTACCACGTGATCCGGCACGTCATGAACCTCGAGGCGGTCAACACCTACGAGGGCACGCACGACATCCACGCGCTGGTGCTCGGCCGGGCGCAGACCGGCATCCAGGCGTTCAGCGGCTGAGGCTCAGCCCTGCTCGTCCTCGTCGTAGCCGGGCTCGGCCGCCGGCACGGCATAGGCGGCATCGAACCAGCGGCCGAGGTCGACGTCGCGGCAGCGCGCCGAGCAGAACGGCCGATAGCGCCGCACCCGCGGCTTGCCGCACAACGGGCAGCGCGGCGTCTCCGACGGCACCTCCTCGTCCCGGGCGCGATCCTCACTCATCGGCAGCTTCCTCCTTGGCGGCGGCACGGCCGAGCTGCTCCGCGAGGCTTGGCCCCAGCCGCTGGCGGCTGAGCTCGACCAGGCCCAGGGGCGACATCGGGTAGAGCTGCACCGCCGCCGGGTCGGCGGCGAAGGCCCCGCGCAGCGCCGCATCGAGCCGCGCCCGCTCGCGCCTGCTCTCGAGGTCGACGAAGTCGATCACCACGAGGCCGCCGATCCGGCGCAGGCGCAGCTGGCGCGCCACCTCGCGCGCGGCCGCGAGGTCGACCTCGAGCGGCCGGCCGGCGCCGTTGACGTCGATCGCGGTGAGCGCCGCGGTCGGCTCGATGATCAGGTAGCCGCCCGGCAGCGCCACCTCGCGGTCCAGCGCCTCGTCGAGCTGAGGCGCGGCGCCGGTCGTCTCGAACGCGTCGGGCAGATATTCCAGCCGCTCGCCGATGCGCTCCCGCCAGCGCGGCCACTGCGCCAGCCAGCGCCGCGCCTCGATCAGCAGGGTGCGCTCGGCAAGCACGATCCGCTCCGGATCCGGGCGGAAATGGGCGAGCAGCAGCCGCTGCAGCGACTCGGGCGGCGGGGCGAGCAGCGCCGGCGGCTTCGCGGCCCCTGCCCTCGCCTCGATCTCGGCCCAGCTGGCGCGCAGCCGTTCGGCCTCGTCGGCGAGATCCCGGTCGCTCAGTAGCAGGGCGGCCGGGCGCAGGCTGAAGCCGCCGCCCGGGAACAGCGCCTCGGCGCGCGCCTGCTGGCGCTTGGCCTCTTCGCCGCGGGAAATCTCGGGGGTCAGCCCGGCGCGGCCGCTGCGCGGCCGGTGCAGCAGGCCGAGGCCGGGCAGCGCGACGTCGGTGCCGATCCTGGGACCCTTGTTACCCTGCGCCGGGCGCTTGACCTGCACCAGCACGGCCTCGCCCTCGCCGACCTGCTCGCCGATGCCGGCGCGGCGCCTGGCGCCGGACAGCGCGCGCGCGTCGCGGGCGCCGAGAAAGGCGTCCTGGCCGAGGCCGCAGTCGACGAACGCGCCGTCCAGCTCGCGCGCCACCGTGCGCACCCGGCCGAGGCAGACCGCACCCGGCCCCGCAGGGTCAGGCTCGGCGAGGTCGACCTCGATCAGGCGGCCGTCCTCGAGCAGGCCGATTCGGACGCCCTGGGCCACCCGGTCGACGACCAGCACGCCGCTCACCCGGCCGGCCGCCAGCCGAGCCCGCGCAAAAGGTCCAGGGTCACCGCCAGCGGCAGCCCGACGACGTTGGACCAGCTGCCGTTGATCGACGCGACGAAGGCCTCGGCGCGGCCCTGGATCGCGTAGCCGCCGGCCTTGCCGCGCCATTCGCCGCTCGCGAGATACCAGGCGATCTCGTCGTCGTGCAGCCGCTTGAAGCGCACGACGGTCAGCACGACGCGCGCCGCACGGCCGGAAGGGGCGCTGGCCACGACGCCGGTGTAGACGCGGTGGCGACGGCCGCTGAGCAGGCGCAGGCAGCGCTCGGCCTCGGCGGCATCGATGGTCTTGGGCAGGATGCGGCGGCCGCAGGCGACCACCGTGTCGGCCGCGAGCACGAGCGCCGGCTCGGCGCCGAGCCGCGCCGCGACGGCAGCGTTCTTGGCCTCGGCGAGGCGCAGCGCATGGTCACGCGGCAGCTCGCGGGGAACCGGCGCCTCGTCGATCTGCGGGGCTTCGAGGCGCGCCGGCTCGATGCCCGCCTGACGCAGCATGGCGAGCCGACGCGGGGAAGATGAGGCGAGAACGAGCGGGACGGGCACCCGCTACTTGAAGCGGTAAGT
>DASUGG010000085.1:0-10553 GCA_036274135.1 Geminicoccaceae bacterium | reverse complement strand
CTGCCTGCCGCACGGCGCATCCGGCGAGCCACAAGGCCAAGGGCAGCAAGGCGGCAAGTCGCATCGATACTCCGTCTAGGTCCGCGCTGCCGGTCTTCTACCGCAGGGCATGCAGACACAATCCGAGAGATGCCCGGCTTGTCAATGGAAATAGCCCCGCGCGCAACAGGCCGGGAGAATAGTGCGCTCCAGCCGCATCGCGCCTGCCCGCTGCTGCCTCATGCATTGACCATGCCGCCGTCGACATTGATCACCTGACCGGTGATGTAGCTGGCCTCGTCGGACAGTAAAAAGCGGATCACCGTCGCGACCTCGCGCGGCTGGCCGAAGCGGCGCAGCGGGATCTCCGCCAGCAGCTCCGCTCCGCGCGCGGCAATGAGGTGGCGCGGCATCGGGCTGTCGATGATGCCCGGCGCCAGCCCGTTCACCAGCACGCGGGCGCCGTAGCGGCGCGACAGCGCGCGCACCATGCCGGCGATGCCGCCCTTGGCCGCCGAATAGGCCACGTGGCCCATCGAGCCGCGCGTGAAGGCGGCCGAGGACATGAAGATCATCCGGCCGGCGACGCCCGGCTCCAGGCGGTCCTCGACGGCGGTCGCCATGCGGTAGGCATTGGCCAGATTGTTCTCGATCGAGCGATCCCAGACGCCGGCGTCGCGGGCGAGATCCGGGTCGGGCTGATAGATCCCGGCAAGATGCACGAGGCCGTGCACGCGGCCGCCGCAGGCCGCGACCGCCTCGGCGCACGCCTTATAGCTGTCCAGCCGGCTCACGTGGGCGATGGCCTCGATCCTGGCCATCGCCGCGACCTCGGCGAGCGGCGCGCCCGGCACGTCGATCAGGCCCAGCCGGTACGGCCCGTCGGCCAGAAGCTCGATCAGGGCCCGGCCGATCGCGCCGGCGGCGCCGGTGATGATGACGGTGCGCATCCCCTCCCTCCCTGTGCTCGTCGCGCGAGCATAGTCGCGAGGCCGGCCATCGGGCCAGCCGGCGCGACGCCGCCGCGCTCCGCAACCACCGATAGAGCAGGTCGAGCCGTGGTTGAACGGGCATTGGATTTGCATCGGCTCGCGCGACGGCGTAGCTTGGACGGCCAAGCATTCGCGCATCCGGACATTGGTTTCTTCTCGGCCCGAGCCGATTCGGCCAATGGGTCGGTTGCGCGCCGAACGATCGCGCCGTGCAGGAGAGGGAGGAAGAGATGAGCAGTGATCGTAGGCGGCGTCTCGACGACTACCTGATGCGCCGCCGCCAGGTATTGCAGGGCGGCGCCGTGGCGGCCGCAGCGCTGGCGCTGCCGGGAGCCGCGCGGCGCGCCTGGGCGGCGCCGGCGGACCCCATGCATTTCGTCGGCTGGCAGTACAACCCGCAGATCGTCGCCGAGAACGTCGAGACGTTCAAGCAGCTCTACGACGAGAACGTCGACTACGAGCTGGTACCGGGCGAGTACCACGCGGTCGTCGAGACCAAGCTGATCGCCGGCCAGCACATCGACATGATGTACTCCGAGGAGGACCGCATCGTCCGCTGGAACCGCGCCGGCTGGACCCGCTCGCTCGAGGGCCTGCCCGGGCTCGATGCGATCAAGGCCGAGATGTACGACGTCAACGTCCGCAACATGTCGCTGCCCGACGGCGGGCTCGGCGGCCTGCCCTACTACACCGGCTTCAACTCCTTCGTCTGCAACCAGAAGCATCTGGACGCGGCCGGCATCGAGCCGCCCGCGACCTGGGAAGAGCTGATGGAGCAGTGCCGCAAGCTGAAGAAGGACGGGGTGGCCGAGTACCCCTACATCTCCGCCTGGGGGCGGCAATGGGCGTCGCTGTCCTGGAGCCTGTTCGCGATCTGGTACTCCGAGGGCGCCAAGGTCTTCGACGAGAACTACGACCCTGTGGTCGACGACGCCTTCCGCAAGGTGCTGGAAATGCACCGCAAGATGTACGAGGAGGAGCTGGTCGTCCCCGATATCATGACGCTGCAGGGCGAAGCGGTGCCCAACTTCGCGACCGGCGAGCACACCTACATGGTGGTGCACGAGTACGACCAGAAGGTGTTCAACACGCCGGACATGTCGCAGATCGCCGGCGCCTGCAAGAACGCCCTGATGCCCGGCAAGACCCGCTCGACCTTCATCTGGACCGCGGTCTACCAGATGGGCGCCGATCCGGTCGACGAGCAGCGCGTCTGGGACCTGATGCAGTTCTTCGGCGGCAAGGCGAAGGACGGCAAGTATCACGTCGCGACGCGCTGGGCGCTCGATTTCGGCCTCGGCACGCCGCACAAGGAGGTGATCGAGAGCCCCGAGGTGCAGAAGGCATTCTCGCAGTGGAAGGACCTCGACGTCGCGACCAAGCAGCTCGAGACCGCGACCACCCGCGACGTCGCCAAGACCATGTGGTTCCCGGAGTGGGACTGGTACATGATGGGCGAGGTCCAGGACTACATCCGCGGCCAGCAGTCGACGGACGAGGTGGTCGACAAGCTGCAGGCCAAGGCAGTCGAGCTGAAGGGCCTCTATCCGGGATGACCGTCTGAGCTTCGGGCGGGGCGGCGGCGTCCGGGACCGCCGCCCCGGACCGGCTGACGTTCCGCGCGGTGTGGGGACAGCCCATGAGCAGACCGTTATCGCTGGTGCTTCCCTGGCGGCAGCAGGCCGCGCGCCGGCGCGATCGGCCGTCGATCCGCCTGCCCTTCCTGCTCACCCTGCCGACGCTCCTGGTGGTGTTCCTGGTGATCGGCATCCCGCTGGTCTATTCGCTGGCGCTCAGCCTGCACCGCATCAACATGCTGACGCAGCAGTGGATCTTCGTCGGGCTGCAGAACTACATCGACATCCTGCCCAATCCCGAGTTCATCGCGGCGCTCGGCCGCACCGCGTATTTCGCCGTGGTCACCGTGCTCGGCGGCCTGATCCTCGGCATGGCGATGGCGCTGGTGCTGAACGCGAAGTTTCCGGGCCGCGACTTCCTGCGCAGCATCGTGCTGATCCCCTGGGCCATGGCGCCGGTCGCGGTCGGCGTGCTGTGGGGCTGGATGTTCAACGGCGAGTACGGCACGCTGAATGCGATCCTCTACGACCTCGGCCTGATCAGCAAGCCGATCCACTGGCTGGGCGACGGCAACACCGCCTTCAACCTCGTGGCCCTGGTGCACGTCTGGAACCAGGCGCCGCTCGCCTCGCTGCTGATCCTCGCCGGCCTGCAGTCGATGCCGGACAACCTGCATCACGCCGCCAGGATCGACGGCGCCGGGCCGGTGCAGCGCTTCTTCAAGATCACCGTGCCGTGGCTGCGGCCGATGCTGCTGCTGATCATGATCCTGACCACGATCAACTCGATCATGGCCTTCGATCTGTTCTGGATCATGACCCGCGGCGGCCCCGGCAGCGCCACCACGGTGTTCTCGTGGATGGGCTACGCCTACGCCTTCCAGTTCTTCAAGTTCGGCGAGGGTGCGGCGATCCTCTACGTGCTGACCATGCTCTGCCTGGTGCTCGCCTGGCTCTACCTCAAGCTGTTCATCCCGACGGTTGGCCGCAGCCCGAACCTGGCGGCGGCGCTAGGCGGCAACGCGGCGCGTGAGGAGAGTGAAGGTCTGACCAGCTCGCTGGTCCAGGCGATCGCCACGCCCGGCACCATACTGAGGACGCGGCTCGAGCGCCTGCCCGCGCTCCGGCGCCGCTCGCTGCTGCGCGGCCGGACGCGCCGGATCGTCGCCGGCGTCGGGCTCGCGCTCGCCGCCCTGCTGATCTTCGTCTGGTCGTTCGGGCCCTTCCTGTGGCTGGTGCTGATGAGCGTCTCCAGCTCGGCCGACCTGGTGCGCTCGCCGCCGTCCCTGATCCCGAGCGGCCTGACGTTCGAGAACTACCGCTTCGTGCTGTTCCCGGGCGGCGTCGCCGACGGCCAGTCGAGCGTCCAGGCGACCCGCGTGCCCTACTCGATCTGGAACAGCCTGGTGGTCGCGACCTGCGTCACCGCGATCAACCTCGTGCTCGGCTCGCTCGCCGGCTACGCCTATGCCCGCCACGACAAGAGCAGGCTGATGAGCGGCTCGCTGTGGGCGCTGATGATGACGCGCATGACGCCGAGCCTCGCCCTGATCCTGCCGTTCTTCATCGTGTTCCGCACACTCGGCCTGATCGACACGCGCACGGCCCTGGTGATCGCCTATTGCAGCCTGATCCTGCCGCTCTCGACCTGGATCATGAAGGGCTACTTCGAGGGCATGCCGCCCAATCTCGAGAAGGCGGCGCTGGTCGACGGCTGCACGCGGCTGCAGGCGATCCGCAAGATCGTGATGCCGGTGGCGCGGCCGGGCATCGTCGCCGCCGGCATCTTCTGCTTTCTGGTGAGCTGGAACGAGTTCATCTTCGCCCTGATCCTCACCGGCACGCCGAACGCCCAGACCATCCCGGTGATCATCGCCGGGTTCCTGGTGCAGCTGCGCTTCTACGACTACGGGCCGATGTTCGCGGCGAGCGTGCTGGCGGTGATCCCGCCGGTGGTGATCACCCTCGCCTTCCAGCGCTATCTCGTGCGCGGCATGCTCTCGGGCTCGCTCAAGGGCTAGTGGAGGTTGCCGATGGCGAGCGTCACGCTCAAGCAGCTGACCAAGGCCTTCGCCGAGGTGAAGGCGGTCGACCGGCTCGACCTGCATGTCGAGGACGGCGAGTTCCTGACGCTGCTGGGCCCGTCCGGCTGCGGCAAGAGCACGGCGCTCGCCTGCATCGCCGGGCTCGAGCGGCCGACCGACGGCGAGATCCTGTTCGACAGCAAGGCGGTCACCGACTTCGAGCCGCACGAGCGCAACGTCGCCATGGTGTTCCAGGACTACGCGCTCTACCCGCATATGAGCGTGCGCGAGAACATGAGCTTCGGCCTCAGGCAGCAGCGGATCGCCGCCGGCACCATCGAGCGTCAGGTCGCGACCGCCGCCGAGATGCTGGGCCTCGGTCCGCTGCTCGAGCGCCGGCCGGCGGAGCTTTCCGGTGGCCAGCGCCAGCGTGTCGCGGTCGGGCGCGCCGTCGTGCGCAATCCCGCCGTGTTCCTGATGGACGAGCCGCTCTCCAACCTCGACGCAGGGCTGCGCGTCAGGACCCGCACCGAGATCAAGCGCCTGCAGCGTGATCTCGGCATCACGTCGGTGTTCGTGACCCACGACCAGGAGGAGGCGATGGTGCTCTCCGACCGCGTCGCGGTCATGCGCCATGGCGAGCTGCAGCAGGTCGGGCCGCCGATGGAGGTCTACCGCCAGCCGGCGAACCTGTTCGTCGCGGCCTTCATCGGCAGCCCGGCAATGAATTTTTTCGAGGTCGAGGTCGGCCGCGAGAACGGGCGGCTGCTGTGCGACATCGGCGATACGGTGCTCGCGATCCCGCGCGAGGTGGCGCCGGGCATCAGCGATCTGCGCCGCGCGATCCTCGGCGTGCGGCCGATGGACCTCGTGGTCGGCGCCGAGCGCGACCTGGCGATCCGCGGCGAGGTCTTCCTGGTCGAGCCGATCGGGCCGATCGCCTATGTCGACGTCGACGTCGGCGGCCGCGCCGTCAAGGCGGTCGCCGATCCCGACCGGACGCCCGCGATCGGCGAGCGGATCACGCTCGGCTGCACGGCGGCGCGGATGCATCTGTTCGATCCGGCGAGCGAAGCGCGGCTCTGAGCCGGCAGCGGGGAGAAAGGCATGGAGCGGGTCAGGATGGCGGTGATCGGCGCGGGGATCTGGGGCGAGAACCACGCGATGGCGCTCTCGACCTACCCGAGCGTCGATCTGGTCTGCATCTGCGATCTCGACGCCCGGCGCGCCAAGGCGCTGGCCGACAAGGTCGGCTGCGACCACACCACCGACATCGAGCGGCTCGCCGCCAGCGACATCGACGCCGCCACCATCGCGACCCCCGACTACGCCCACAAAGGCCCGGCGCTGCGCATGATCGAGGCCGGCAAGCACGTGCTGATCGAGAAGCCGCTGACCACCGACGTCGGCGAGGCGCGCGCCATCGTCGAGGCGGCGAAGCGCAAGGGCGTGAAGCTGATGGTCGACTTCCAGCTGCGCTGGCATCCGCACTACATGGGCGCCAAGGCCGCCGTGGAATCGGGCGAGCTCGGCACGCCGGTGATGGGCTATGCGCGCCTTTCCGACACGATCCACGTGCCGACCGAGATGCTCTCCTGGGGCGGCGGCTCGGGGCCGGAGTGGTTCCTGTTCCCGCACACCATGGACGTCACCCGCTGGGTGCTGCAGCAGGAGCCGAAGGAGGTCTACGCCAAGGGCCGCAAGGACGTGCTGAAGGGCCTCGGCATCGACGCCTATGACGCCATCCAGGCGTTGGTGGAGTTCGAGACCTGCTTCTTCACCTTCGAGACCTGCTGGATCATCCCGAATGGCTACCCGACGGTGGTCGACAACAAGTACACGCTGTACGGCAGCAAGGGCTGCATCGAGCTCGACGGCAGGCCCGGCGTCGCGATCTCGACCGACCGCTACCGCCACCCGTTCGGCAGCCATGCGATCACGCGCTACGGCAAGCCGTTCGGGCATTTCTACGAATCGATCCGCTACTTCGCCGACTGCGTCGCCGAGGACAGGACGCCGGAGGCCTCCGGCCACGACGGGCTGATGGCCACGGCGATGATCGCGGCGACGGTCCGGTCGCTGAACGAGGGCCGCGCGGTGAAGATGAGCGAGGTGCTGGCGTGACGGGAGGAGCCGGGATGGGCGAGGCGAAGGCGCTGGCGGCGGAGCTCGCGGCGCTCGTCGATTTGCTGGTGCCGGGCGATGCCGCGTTTCCGCCGGCCTCCGAGGTCGGCGTACAGGCGAAGCTCGTCGACCGCCTGACCCTGATGCGCGGCGAGGCTGCCATGCGCGAGCTGGCCGAGGCGCTCGCGGCGTGCGGCGGGCCGCTCGCGCCGCTGGATGAGGCCGGGCGCACGGTGGTCCTGACCCGCATCGAGCGCGAGCGGCCGGACGACTTCCTGGTGATCCGCAACATCGTCTACCTGTCCTACTACGAGAGCCCGGCGGTGCACGCGGCGATCCGCGCGATGGGCTTCACCTACCACGCGACGCCGTTGCCCGAGGGCTACGACGTCGGCCGCTTCGACACCGCGACCGACACGCCGCGCCATGGCCGCGGCGCCTTCGTGCCGACCGGCGAGGTGCGCCGCGTCGACCTCTCCGGCCTCGATTTCCTCGGAGGCCGGCATGGCTGAACAGGCGGATGTTCTTGTGATCGGCTCGGGCGCCAGCGGCGCGCTCGCGAGCATGGTGCTGGGCCAGGCCGGGCTTCGCGTGGTCTGCCTCGAGCAGGGCGGCTGGACGGCGCCCGACGACCACCCGCACCACAGCGCCGACTGGGAATGGCAGCGGCAGCGGCGCTGGCACCCGAACAACAATTTTCGCCGCGGCCGCGACGACTATCCGGTCGAAAGCAGCAGCTCGAACATCCTGATGTGGAACGCGGTCGGCGGCTCGACCAACATCTACACGGCGCTGTGGCCGCGCTACCGGCCATCCGACTTCCGCAAGGGCATCGAGCACGGCCTCGCCCCGGACTGGCCGATCACCTACGAGGACCTGGCGCCCTACTACGACCGGGTCGACCGGATCGTCGGCGTGAGCGGGCTCGCCGGCAATCCGGCGATGCCGCCGCACGAGGGCTATCCGACGCCGCCCTTGCCGCTGCGCCCGGTCGGCCGCCGGCTGGCCGCGGCGTTCGACCGGCTCGGCTGGCACTGGTGGCCGCTCCCGGCAGGCGTGGTGTCCGAGGACTACGACGGCCGCCCGGCCTGCAACGGCTGCGCCGGCTGCGTCGCCGGCTGCGCCCGCGGCTCGATGAGCAAGTTCTCGCTGTCGGTCTGGCCGAAGGCGCTCGAGGCCGGCGTCGACCTGCGCCCGCTCGCCCGCGTCGAGCGCCTCGAGCGCGGCAGAGACGGCCGGCTCACCGGCGCCGTCTATGTCGACCGGCGCACCGGCGTGCGCCACTTCCAGGCGGCGGACGTGGTCATCCTCGCCGCCAACGGGGTGGGCACGCCGCGCCTGCTGCTGCTGTCCGACAACCTCGCCAACAGCTCCGACCAGGTCGGCCGCAACCTGATGCACCACACGTTGGTGGCCTGCGAGCTGTGGGTCGAGGAGCCGCTGCACTCGCACATGGGCTTCATCGGCGCGCTGATCAGCCAGGAGTTCGCCGAGACCGACGTGCGGCGAGGCTTCGTCAACGGCTTCAACTTCAACTGCGCCACCGCGGGGCATGCGGGCGGCCAGACGATCGGCTTCGTCACGCCGGCATCGGCCCGCTGGGGCGAAGGCCACCACCCATGGTTCCGCCGGCATTTCGGGCATGGCTGCGCCGTCTTCGCGATCGGCGACGATCTGCCGCAGGCGAGCAACCGCGTCACGCTGTCGGACAGCGAGAAGGACGCCGACGGCCTGCCGGCGCCGAAGATCGCTTATGCGCCGCACGAGAACGACCTGCGCATGATGCGCTTCGCGCTGCGCCGGCTCGAGGACATCGCCCAGGCGGCCGACGCCTTCGACTACCATCTGCACGACTACATGTCGCCGGACGGCGTCTACCAGACGCCGGCCTGGCACCTGCTCGGCACCGCCCGGATGGGCGGCGACGCCGAGACCTCGGTGATCAACCGCTGGCACCAGGCCTGGGACACGCCCAACCTCTACATCGTCGACGGCAGCGCGCTCGCCACCGGCGGCGTGGTCAACCCGACCAACACGATCTGCGCGCTGGCGCTACGGGCGGCGGAGCATCTGCGCGACCATTTCGCTGACCTGCGGCGCGCCGACAGGACCCTGCCGGACTGAGAAGGAGCGGCCGTGAAGCTCAAGCTGCACCACCTCAACCTCTGCACGACCGACGTGCCGGCGATGGATGCGTTCTACCGCGACGTGCTCGAGCTGGCGCCGGAGCCCGCGATGAACGCCCTGCGCGTCAGGGACCAGGGCTATGGCGGCGACGTGTCGTTCGTCAGCGACGGCACGACGCAGGTGCATCTGTCGGAGAGGGACCTGCGGTGCGGCTTTCGCGCCGGCAAGCCGATCAACCCGCTGGAGCGCGGCCACATCGCCTTTCGCACCGAGGACATCGAGGCGTTCAAGCGGCGCCTCGATGCCAAAGGCATTCCCTATGCCGACTATGGCGGTTTCGCGATGCAGGGCTGGCAGCAGATCTTCTTCCACGATCCCGAGGGCAACGTGATCGAAGTGCACCAGGCGCCGGAAGCATAGAACTCAGGAGCGGCGCCCCCTTCGGCCCGAGCGCCCGAGCGCGATCCCGACCAGCACCGCCAGCCCCATGGCGAGAGACGGGTTCATGGCCGCCCAGGTATAGGCGCTGCGCTCGAACACCGGGTAGTCTTTGCCGCTGCGCTCGCGCCCGTCGCCGGCCGCCGCATGCAGCCCGTCCGGGCCGCGTTCGCTCGCCGGCTCGCGGCTCTGCTGCGACCTCGGCAGCACGCGAGCCATCACCGCATCGGTGAGACCCGGCAGCCAGCGGTCGACTGTCTCGAGAAGACGCCCTGCTCCGCCGACGGTCAGCTCGCGCACCGGGTGCTCGGCGCTGTGCAGGATCGCCCTCGCCACGACCTCCGGCGCGTACAGCGGAGGCGGATTGCGCGGCCGCATCGGCAGGTAGTTCGCCGCATGCTCCTCATAGGGCGTGTCGATCCCCGCGGGCTTAATCAGAGTCACCGAGACCGGCAGGCGCTCGTGCATCACCTCCATCCGCAGCGCGTCCGTGAAGCCCTTGATCGCGTGCTTGGAGGCGGAATACGCGGCCTGCAACGGGAAGGCGCGCTCCGACAGGACGCTGCCGACGTTGATGATCGCGCCACCGCGATGCTTCAGGTGCTCGAGCGCGACCAGCGAGCCGTGTACGACCCCCCAATAATTGGTCTCGAAGACCCGCCGCTGGTCCTCGAGCGGCACCCGCTCGAGCGGCCCGTAGACCGACACCGCGGCGTTGTTGATCCAGGTGTCGAAGCCGCCGAAGCGATGCTGCGCGATCTCCGCGACCCGGCGCACGTCGTGGTCGCCGGCGACGTCTGCGACGACGGTCGCCACCTCGCCGCCGTTGCGGATCCTGTCCGCGGCGGTGCGCAGGCCGTCCGCCCCGCGCGCCGCCAGCACCACGCGCGCGCCGCGCGCCGCCGCGAGGCGGGCCGTCGCCAGACCGATACCGCTCGAGGCGCCGGTGATCACGATCGTCTGGTCGCCGAGGTTCTTGAGGCGAGGCGTCATGTCATGCCTCCTGCCGCAGCGAGATTCAGCAGCATCGCCGCGGTCGCGCCGGCCATGCCGCCGCTAATCAGGGCCACATTGACGGTGAGGTCCGCCTCAAGCCGCGAATAGGCGGTCTCGTCGACGCGCGCGTTCCAGTAGGATTCCGGCCTTCGCCCGTTCACCGTCCCTGCTCCCCCCCGGCTCATGCCCGGCTGCTGGCTGAACGGGCTGGATACCTGGCGGTTCCCGAGATCGGACCCCGCGGCCGTCCGCGCCTGGAATCTTCCATCCGGCGCGGTTCGTGCCGCAGGAACTGG
>DASUGG010000084.1:0-14581 GCA_036274135.1 Geminicoccaceae bacterium | reverse complement strand
CCGCCCATGCGCGGCTCGATCCTGCCGCTGGCCTTGCGCCGCCAGCCGCCCTTCCACTTGTCCTGGTTCTCCCAGTCCTTGGGGTAGCCGATGCCCGGCTTGCTCTCGACATTGTTGAACCAGTGGTATTCGGCGCCCTCGCGCGTCGTCCAGACCTGCTTGCAGGTCACCGAGCAGGTGTGGCAGCCGATGCACTTGTCGAGATTGAGGACCTTGCCGATCTGGGCGCGGATCTTCATTGGGCTGCCCCCATCTGTTCCATGAACTGCCGCTTCTCGGACAGCGGCCGGTCGCGCCAGTCGACTTCCTTCATCTTGCGCATGATGACGAACTCGTCGCGGTTCGAGCCGACCGTGCCGTAGTAGTTGAAGCCGTAGCTGAGCTGGGCGTAGCCGCCGATCATGTGGGTCGGCTTCAGGACCGTCCGGGTCACCGAATTGTGGATGCCGCCGCGCGCACCGGTGATCTCGCTGCCGGGCACGTTGGTCATCTTCTCTTGCGCGTGATACATCAGCGTCGTGCCGGGCTGGATGCGCTGGCTGACCACGGCGCGTGCCACCAGCGAGCCGTTGCGGTTGTAGGCTTCGACCCAGTCGTTGTCCTCGATCCTGGCCCGCCTGGCGTCGACCTCGCTGATCCAGATGATCGGGCCGCCGCGCGACAGGGTCAGCATCAGCAGATTGTCGGTGTAGGTGCTGTGGATGCCCCACTTCTGGTGCGGGGTGATGAAGCTCAGCACGATCTGCGGATTGCCGTTGTCCTTCTCCTCGAGGATCGTGCCGATCGTCTTGGTGTCGATCGGCGGCTTGTAGAGGGCGAAGCCTTCGCCGAACGCCAGCATCCACGGGTGGTCCTGGTAGAAGTGCTGGCGGCCGGTCAGCGTCCGCCATGGGATCAGCTCGTGCACGTTGGTCCAGCCGGCGTTGTAGCTGATCTCCTCGGACTCGATGCCGCTCCAGGTCGGCGAGCTGATGATCTTGCGCGGCTGCGCGACCAGGTCGCGAAAGCGGATCTTCTCGTCCTCGCGATGCAGGGCGAGATGCGCGTGCTTGCGGCCGGTGTTCTTGCCGAGCGCCTGCCACGCCTTGACGGCCACCTTGCCGTTGGTCTCGGGCGCGAGGGTGAGCACGGTCTCGATCGCGTGCACGTCGGTCAGGATCTGTGGCCGGCCGTGGCTGACGCCGGGCTCGGCGACCGGGCGGTTCAGGTGGCGCAGATACTCGACCTCCTCCTCGGTGTTCCAACTGATGCCCTTGCCGCCATTGCCGAGCTTGTCCATCAGCGGGCCGAGCGCGGTGAACTTCTTGTAGGTGTTCGGGTAGTCCCGCTCGACCACGGTCATGGCCGGCATGGTCCTGCCGGGCAGCGGCTCGCATTCGCCGCGTTTCCAGTCCGCGACCTGCGGCTGCGCGAGTTCCCCCGGCGTGTCGTGCAGGAGCGGCGTCAGCACGAGATCCTTCTCGGTCCCGAGATGGCCCGCCGCCGCCTTGGAGAACGCCTCGGCGATGCCGCGGAAGATGTTCCAGTCGCTGCGCGACTCCCAAACCGGGTCGATCGCCGCGGTCAGCGGGTGGATGAACGGGTGCATGTCCGTCGTGTTGAGGTCGTTCTTCTCGTACCAGGTCGCTGTCGGCAGCACGATGTCGGAGAACAGGCCGGTCGTGTTCATCCGGAAGTCGATGGTCACCATCAGATCGAGCTTGCCGTCGGGCGTGCTGTCGCGCCAGGTGACCTCCGCGGGCTTGACCTGCCCCATGGCGCCGAGGTCCTTGCCGAGCACGCCGTTCTTGGCGCCGAGCAGGTGCTTGAGGAAGTACTCGTGGCCCTTGCCGCTCGCGCCGAGCAGGTTCGAGCGCCAGACGAACAGGTTGCGCGGGAAGTTCTTCGGGTTGTCCGGATCTTCGCAGGACATGCGGAGCTCCCCGGACTTCAGACCTTCGGTCGCGTAGGCGATCGGCTCCTTGCCGGCCTGCTCGGCCGCCCGGCAGACCTCCAGCGGATTGGTCTCGAGCTGCGGCGAGCTCGGCAGCCAGCCCATGCGCTCGGCGCGCACGTTGCAGTCGATCAGGGAACCGCTCCAGCCGGCGGGATCGGCGAGCGGCGAGAGAATCTCTCCCAGCGTGAGCTTCTCGTACTTCCATTGGCTGCTGTGGGCATAGAAGTACGAGGTGCCGTTCATGTGCCGCGGCGGCCGGTGCCAGTCCAGCGCGAAGGCGAGCGGCAGCCAGCCGGTCTGCGGCCGCAGCTTCTCCTGGCC
This sequence comes from Geminicoccaceae bacterium, assembly GCA_036274135.1. Taxonomy (GTDB): domain Bacteria; phylum Pseudomonadota; class Alphaproteobacteria; order Geminicoccales; family Geminicoccaceae; genus DASUGG01. Next base: position 12,324 of record DASUGG010000084.1, on the reverse strand, counting down.
GACATAGTGCGACCAGCCGCCGCCAGGCTTGCCGACGCAGCCACACATCAGCAGCATGTTGATGATGCCGCGATAGGCCATGTCCATGTGGTACCAATGGTTGATGCCGGCACCGAGGATGACCATCGACCGGCCCTCGGTCTTCTCGGCGTTCCTCGCGAACAGCCGCGCGACGCTGATCGCATGCTGGCGCGGCACGCCGGTGACCGCCTCCTGCCAGGCCGGCGTGTAAGGCATGTCGTCGTCGTAGGAGGTGGCCACCTCGCCGCCGAGGCCGCGGTCGATGCCGTAATGCGCGACCAAGAGGTCGAAGACCGTGGCGACATAGGCCGGCCCGTCCGCGAGCTCGACCCGCCGCACCGGCACGTTGCGGGTCAGGACCGGCGGGTGATCGGTGCTCTTGAAGTATTCGCGGGCGCGGCCGCCGAAATACGGGAACAGCGCCGGCACGACCTCTTCCCTGCCCTCGATGGCCGAGAGCTGCAGACGGACCTCGGCCGCGCCGGTGGCGTTGCGGGCCTCGATGTTCCATTTGCCCTGCTCGCCCCAGCGGAAGCCGATCGAGCCGTTGGGCACGACGAACCCGCCGCTCAGCTCGTCGAACGCGACCGTCTTCCATGCCGGATTGTTGGCCTCGCCCATGCCGTCAGCGAAGTCGGAGGCGCGCAGCAACCGCCCGGGCACGTAGGCGTCGCCGCGCGGCTCGAGGCGCACCAGGAACGGCATGTCGGTGTAGCGCCGGCAGTAGTCCTCGAAATAGGCGACCTTCCGCTCGACGTGGAACTCTTTCAGGATCACGTGGCCGAGCGCCATGGCCAGCGCCGCATCGGTGCCCGCCTGCGGATGCAGCCACAGATCGGAGAACTTCGAGGCCTCGCTGTAGTCCGGCGAGATCACGACGCTCTTCGCCCCCTTGTAGCGGACCTCGGTGTAGAAATGAGCGTCGGGCGTGCGCGTCTGCGGCACGTTCGAGCCCCACAGCATCAAAAAATGCGCGTTGTACCAGTCGGCGCTCTCGGGCACGTCGGTCTGCTCGCCAAAAGTCTGCGGCGAGGACGGTGGCAGGTCGCAGTACCAGTCGTAGAAGCTGAGGCAGGTGCCGCCGATCAGCGACAGGTAGCGCGTGCCGGAAGCGTACGAGATCATCGACATCGCCGGGATCGGCGAGAAGCCGGCCACGCGGTCGGGGCCGTAGGTCTTGACAGTGTAGACGTTGGCGGCGCCGATGATCTCGTTGACCTCGGGCCAGGTCGAGCGGACGAAGCCGCCCATGCCGCGGATCGACTTGTACTGCCTGGCCTTCTCGGGATCCTCGACGATCGACGCCCAGGCGTCGACCGGCGCCATGCTTTGGCGCGCCGCGCGCCAGAGCTTCAGCAGCCGGGCGCGCACCATCGGGTATTTCAGGCGGTTGCCGCTGTAGAGATACCAGGAGTAGCTCGCGCCGCGCGAGCAGCCGCGCGGCTCGTGGTTCGGCATCTCGGGGCGGGTGCGCGGGTAGTCCGTCTGCTGGGTTTCCCAGGTCACCAGGCCGTTCTTGACGTAGATCTTCCAGCTGCACGAGCCAGTGCAGTTGGTGCCGTGCGTCGAGCGCACGATCTTGTCGTGCTGCCAGCGCTGCCGGTAGCCGTCCTCCCAGGCCCGGCTCTCGTTGGTGACCACGCCATGCCCGCCCGAGAACCGCTCCTGGTACTTCTTGAAGAACAACAGACGGTCGATGAACTGGCTCATGATCTGCTCCGCCGAAAGGAGTGGATCGAGGGTCGCCGGAAGCAGCCCTTGCGAATCAGCATCTGATCTCGGCGTTGCGGCCGGAGTACTCCACCCACGTCACCACGATGCAGAGGACGTAGAACAGGAAGAAGCCGTACAGCGCCGGCTCCGGACCGCCGCTCATTGCGATCGAGCTGCCGAAGCTCTTGGGGATGAAGAAGGCGCCGTAAGCGGCGATCGCGGAGGTGAAGCCGATCACCGCCGCCGCCTCGCGCTCGGCCTCCTGGTGCACGACCTCCGGGCTGACTGGCGAGCCCTCGCGCTCGGCATAGGCCCGCTCGCGATCGATCCGGAAGATCACCGGGATCATCTGGAAGGTCGAGGCGTTGCCGACGCCGGTCGCCGCGAACAGCAGCAGCACCGTCGCGAGAAAGCCCCAGAAACCGAGCGCGTTGTCGCCCAGGCTCAGGAAGAACAGCAGCAGGAGGTCGCCGGCGGCGAGCACGACGAAGACGAAGAAGGTCACCCGCCCGCCGCCGACCCGGTCGGCGAGGCCGCCGCTCGCCGAGCGCGCGAGCGAGCCGACCAGCGGCCCGAGAAAGGCGAAATGCAGCGGGTCGACCTCCGGATACTGCTGTTTGATCAGCAGCGGAAAGCCGGCGGAGAAGCCGATGAACGAGCCGAAGGTGCCCGTATACAGCAGGCACATGATCCAGTTGTGCTTGCGCTGGAAGATGACAGACTGCTCGGCGAAGGAAGCCTTCGCGCTGGCGATGTCGTTCATGCCGAACCAGGCGGCGATCGCCGCGGCGGCGATGAACGGCACCCAGATGAAACCCGCGTTCTGCAGCCACAGCCGGCCGCCGTCGGCGAGCTGCTGCGGCGCGCCGCCGAGCGCGCCGAAGATCCCGATCGTGATCACCAGCGGCACGACCAGCTGGACCGCGCTGACGCCGAGATTGCCGAGACCGGCATTGAGGGCGAGGGCCCGCCCCTTCTGCGCCCGGGGGAAGAAGAAGCTGATGTTGGCCATCGAGGAGGCGAAGTTGCCGCCGCCGAGGCCGCAGAGCAGCGCGAGCAGGAGAAACAGCCAGTAAGGCGTGCTCGGGTCCTGCACGGCGAAGCCGATCCCGAGCGCCGGCACCAGAAGGGCGGCGGTCGAGATCGCCGTCCAGCGCCGGCCGCCGAAGATGGGCACCATGAAGCTGTAGAAGATCCTGAGCGTGGCGCCGGAAAGGCCGGGCAGGGCGGCGAGCCAGAACAGCTGGTCGGCGCTGTAGGCGAAGCCGACCCGTGGCAGATTGACCACGACCGCGCTCCAGACCATCCACACCGCAAAGGCGAACAGCAGCGCCGCGATCGAGATCCACAGGTTGCGTCGGGCGATCATGGCGCCCTGATCGCGCCAGAAACCCGAGTCCTCCGGACGCCAGTCGACCAGCACGCGGCCGTCTGCCCCTATGGTCTGGACCGCCATGTGCTTCCCCGGCCCTTTCGCTCAAGCCTTAGTGCCCGGCCGACCTTCGCGCAACCCAGATCTTGCTGCCCTACGGGCGGCGCGAAAAGCGGCCTCGGATGCGACCGGCCAGCCGGCCCGCCGCAGCCGCCTGACGTCCTCGCAAGACCTTCGTGTCGAGGGAATAAAGCGATCTGGCTGGGGGACCTGGATTCGAACCAGGACTGCTCGGTCCAGAGCCGAGAGTTCTACCGTTAAACTATCCCCCAACGGCTCGCTGAGGGATAGGGAGCGCCCCCCGGGTTGTCAAGGAGAGGCGCCGTCGCCGGGCGTGCGCGGCGTCGTGCCGCGCCCGGACCGCACGTGGCCCGAGGCGTGCAGAAGGGCGCGCGCCTCGGCGAGGCAGGCAGCGCGGTCGGGCGCAAAATCCTGCGCCGCCCACCAGTCCTCGACCTCGGCCAGCAGCTTGCCGACGGCCGGGCCGGCCGGCACGCCGAGCGCCAGCACGTCGTGGCCGCTGATCGGCAGGGTCTTCGGCCGCCAACGCGCGGCCTCGCAGAGCGCCTCGGCCAGCATCGCGCCGGCATCGTCGGCGCCGGTCTCGGCGGCGGCCAGACGCGCGAGGTCGGCGTAGCGCCCGGCGCCGAGGCGATGCAGCGCCCGACGGCGCGCCGCCGGCGTCGCGACGAGCGGCGGCAGCGGGTCCTGGCTCAGCGCCAGCAGCCGTTCGGCATCGCGGCTCGACAGCCGCCAGCGCGACGCCACCTGCGCGACCGCCTCCGCCGCTTCGCCGCGCAGCAGGGCTGCGAGCCGCAGCAGCCAGTCCGCCGCCGGCGCCAGCGCCAGCAGCCGCGCCAGACGATCTTCCGCGGGCGTGCCGGGCACGACCTGCGCGAGCACGCCGGTCTGCCGCATCAGCGCCAGCGCCGGCAGCGGGTTCTCCGCCGCCAGCAGCTCTCGCATCTCGACCTGTATGCGCTCGCCCGAGAGGCGCGCGATCTCGGGTGCGGCAGCGGCGCAGGCCGCCAGCGCCTCGGTATCGGCCGGCAGCCGGCCGTAATGCGCAAGAAAGCGGAAGAAGCGCAGGATGCGCAGGAAATCCTCGGCGATGCGCTGCGCCGCCACGCCGACGAAGCGCACCCGACCGGCGGCGAGATCGGCGCGGCCGCCGAAATAGTCGAACAGGCGGCCGTCGGGATCGCAGCTCATCGCGTTGATCGTGAAGTCGCGCCGGGCGGCGTCGGCCGCGAAATCGTCGGTGAACGCCACGATCGCATGCCGGCCGTCGGTCCTGACGTCGCGCCGCAAGGTGGTGATCTCGAAGCGCCGCCCGTCGGCCAGCGCGGTCACGGTGCCATGCGCGAGCCCGGTCGGAATGGCCTTGAGCCCGGCGGCCGCGAGCAGGTCGATGACGCGCTCCGGCGCCTCGGGCGTGGCGAGGTCGAGATCCCTTCCGGCCCGATCGCGGCCCAGCAGCCCGTCGCGCACGCAGCCGCCGACGAAGCGCACGGGCCTGCCGCCCGCCGCCAGCGCCCGCAGCACCCGCCGGCTGTCGGGCGCGGACAGCCACGCCTGGCCGGCCAGAGGACGCAGCTTTCGGCGCATGCCGTCAGGGCCCGGTCATGCCCGGCACCAGTTCGCCGTCCTCGAAGCGCGCCGGCACGTAGGTCTCGCCGGGGGCGTGGCCGCTGAGCAGGGTCCAGGAGACCAGGCTCACGACCAGCAGGCCGACCGCCGCGGCGGCGAGCCCGAGCCAGGGCGCGTCGTCCAGCCCGCCCTTGTGCGCCAGACGGGCATAGACCAGCCAGGCCAGGAACGGCAGCAGCAGCGGCACTACGTACTGCAGCAGGAGCCGGAGCATCTCAGGACCTCAGCAGGCCGGACAGGTTCACCAGGATGCCGGCGGTCGCTCCCCAGATGAAGCGGTTCTCGAAGGGCAGCACATAGTAGCTCCGGGTCAGGGCGCCGCGGCGAAACGTCTGGCGGCGGTGGTTGGCGGCGTCGACGACGAACTCGAGCGGCAGCTCGAACACGTCCTGGACCTCGTGCGGATCGGGCCGCAGTTCGAACGGCGGCGTCAGCCAGCCGACCACCGGATGGATGCGAAAGCCCGTCACGGTGTCGTAGGTCGCGAGCTCGCCGAGGATCTCCACCCGGGCCGGGTCGAGGCCGATCTCCTCCCACGCCTCGCGCAGCGCCGTTGCCGCGATGGAGGAATCGCCGGGCTCGACATGGCCGCCGGGGAAGCTGATCTGGCCGGCGTGATCACGCAGATGTGTGGTGCGCTGGGTCAGCAGCACGCGGGGCCCGTCCGCCCGCTCGACCATGCCGATCAGCACGGCGGCGTCGGTCCGCGCCGCCCCCCGCGCGGCGCCCGGCCAGGCGCCCTCGTCGCCGCGCAGCCAGCGTGCCCCGGCCACGCCGGCGTGCAGGCGGCGGGCGATCGCGTCGCGGGTCAGCGCGCGCCCCCCGCCGGGGGAAGGACGGCCGGACCCGGCACCCTCAGGCGCCCTGCTCGTCGAGCGCGAAGAAATGGCCCTCGCTCCAGATGCCGATGCGGCGGCGGCCCGCGACGGCGCGCTCCTCGGCGAGCTCGACCAGCTCGTACCAGACCGGGCGCGCGACCCGCGCCTCGAGGCCGCCACGCAGCTCGACATAGGGAGCCGGGCCGGAATCGCCAGCGACGCCCGCCGGCCGCCGCAGGCGCAGCGGATGCTCCGGTCCGATCGTCACCCAGGCGTCGAGATTGGTGCGCAGGCGCAGCCGCTGGGCGCGCCCCTCGCCGCTGCGGCCGAGCTCGACCGCGACGAACGGCGCGTCGTCGACCGTGATCCGGCCGCGCTCGACCGGCGTGATCAGCCAGTAGCTGCCGTCCGCCTCGCGGCGCAGCACCGTCGCGAACAGCTTCACCAGCTCGATCCGGCGGATCGGCGAGCCGCGATACAGCCACTCGCCGTCGCTCGCGATCCGCAGCCCGAGATCGCGCTCGGCGGGGTCGCGCCGCGGCCGCGATGCGGAAGATTCACGCGGGGCTTGATCCGATGGGCAGTCCGTAACCATACTCACTCCATGCCCGCCCTCGATGTTCGCCGGCGACCTTCGGCCGACCCTTCCTCGGCCGGTCCGTAACCTCGATTGGCCAACCTTTGGTAGACCGACCGGCCAGGCCCCGCGCAAAGAGTGAGCTGCCATGGTTGACGACGCCCGCACGCCCGAGATCGCCGATTCGTCGGTACTCGATGAGGTCGAGGCCACCATCGAGCGCTTCGCCCGGGTCCGCTCGGAGATCGGCCGCGCGATCTTCGGTCAGGAACGCGTCGTCGAGGAATCGCTTACCACATTGCTGGCCGGCGGTCATGTGCTGCTGGTCGGCGTGCCCGGCCTCGCCAAGACCCGCCTGGTCGAGACCCTGGGGGTGGTGCTCGGACTGACGCAGAAGCGGGTGCAGTTCACGCCCGATCTGATGCCCGCCGACATCCTCGGCTCCGAGGTGCTCGAGGAGTCGGACCTCGGCCGGCGCAGCTTCCGCTTCATCCCCGGGCCGGTGTTCTGCCAGCTGCTGATGGCGGACGAGATCAACCGCGCCAGCCCGCGCACGCAGGCGGCGCTGCTGCAGGCGATGCAGGAGCGCCGCGTCACGGTCGCCGGCCAGGATCACGAGGTGCCGGCGCCCTTCCACGTCCTGGCGACGCAGAACCCGATCGAGCAGGAAGGCACCTATCCGCTGCCGGAGGCGCAGCTCGACCGCTTCCTGCTGCAGGTCAACGTCGACTATCCCGAGGAAGCGGCCGAGCGGCGCATGATCATCGAGACCACCGGCGCCGGCACCGAGCAGGTCCAGCCGGTGATGACCGCGGCCGAGCTGATCGCGGCGCAGGCGCTCGTGCGGCGCCTGCCGGTCGGCGAGCGGGTAGTGAACGCGATCCTCGCCCTGGTGCGCGCCGGCCGGCCGCAGTCGAGCCCGATCGCCGAGCTCGCCGAGCAGATCTCCTGGGGGCCCGGGCCGCGCGCGAGCCAGGCGCTGATGCTGACCGTGCGCGTGCGGGCGCTGCTGCAGGGCCGCCTGGCGCCGTCGGTCGACGACGTGATCGCGCTGGCGCCGCCGGTGCTGCGCCATCGCATGGCGCTGAACTTCACGGCGCGCGCCGAAGGGGTCGGCCTGGACCAGGTGATCGAGCGGCTTTGCGGGGTGATCCGCTGATGGCAATCGCGGCGGGGGCGACCGGCGACGTCGGGCCCCTGCGCCACGACGCCGAGCAGCTCGCGGATCGCCTGCCGCCGCTGCTGGTCGCGGCGGAACGGGTCGCGTCGACCGTGGCGCAGGGCGTGCACGGCCGCCGGCGGGTAGGCATCGGCGAGACGTTCTGGCAGTTTCGCCCCTATCAGCAGGGCGATTCGAGCAGCCGGATCGACTGGCGCCAGTCGGCCAGGGCGACCCAGCTGTTCCTGCGCGATCAGGAATGGGAGGCGGCGGAGAGCGTCTGGCTCTGGGCGGACCTCTCCGCCTCGATGGCCTGGCGCTCGCGCCCCGAATGGCCGACCAAGCAGGACCGGGCGATGCTGCTGGTGCTGGCGCTGGCGTCGCTCCTGACCCGCGGCGGCGAGCGGGTCGCCTGGCTCGGCACCGGACGCCGCCCGCTGGGCGGCCGGGCCGGCATGACGAGCCTGTGCGAGAGTCTGGCGGGACCGGCGAGCGCCGCCAGCCTGCCGCCGGCGCAGCTGCTGCCGCGGCATGCCCGCCTGGTGGTGGTCGGCGACCTGTTCGTGCCGCTCGAGGCGCTGCACGAGCGTCTGCGCGGCTTCGTCGCGCGCGGCGTGCGCGGCCATCTGCTGCAGGTGACCGATCCGGCGGAGTGGAGCCTGCCCTTCGCCGGCCGCGTGCAGTTCGAGGACCTGGAGAGCGACGGCAGGGCCTTGATCGGCAATGTCGACGGCATCCGCGAGCGCTACCGCGCGCGGCTCGAGGCGCATGTCGCCGGCCTGCACGACCTGTGCCGGTCGCTGTCCTGGACCTTGGCCGGGCATCGCATCGATCAGCCGCCGGAGCCGGCTCTGCTCGCCCTCTACACGGTGCTGTCGACCAGGGGTCAGGGCTAGGCGATGCTCGATCTGGGCCTGCTCGGCCTGACCAATCCCTGGTTGCTGATCGCACTGGTCAGCCTGCCGGCCCTGTGGTGGCTGCTCAGGGTGATCCCGCCGGCGCCGCGCCGCCTGCGCTTCCCGACCATCCGCTTTCTGCTCGGCCTGCAGCCGGAGGAGGAGACCTCGGCACGCACGCCGCCCTGGCTGCTGCTGCTGCGGCTGGTGCTCGCCGGGCTGCTGATCCTGGCGCTCGCCGGGCCGGTGCTCTACCCCGACCCGGAGCTGTCGGGGCGCGGGCCGCTGGTACTGGTGGTCGACGACGGCTGGGGCGCGGCACCGCACTGGGACCGGCGGATCGCCGCGCTGGAGCGCTTCACGGCGCGCGCCGAGCGGCAGGAGCGCGAGGTCATCCTGCTCGGCACGGCGCCCGATCCGGCCGGCTCCGCCCTGCGGCGGCTGAGCGCCGCCGACGCGGTGCGCGGCGTCGCCGGCTGGCTGCCCAAGGCGTGGCCCGTCGACCACGACGCCGCGCTCGCCGCACTCGAGCGCGAGACGATCGACGATGCCGAGATCGTCTGGCTGAGCGACGGCATCGCGGAGGGACCGGAGGCGCGCGCCGCCGCCGTGCGGTTCGGCGAGGCGCTGCGGCATCTCGGGCCGCTGCAGGTGCTGGTCGATCCGCCCGCGGAGCGCGCGGTGCTGCAGCAGCGCCCGGAGGCCGGGGACGACGCGCTGGTCGCGCAGCTGCGACGGCCGGCGGTGGGCGCGGCCGCGAGCATGACGGTGCGCGCCCTCGGGCCGCACGGCGAGGTCCTGGCCCGGGCGCCGGCGACGTTCGACGCCGACGCGCTGGATGCCGAGGCGCGCATCGAACTGCCCCTGGAGCTGCGCAACCGCATCGCCAGGCTGGAGCTCGACCCGCCGATGGCGGTCGGCGGCGTGCTGCTGCTCGACGAGCGCTGGCGCCGCCGGGTGATCGGGCTCGTGGGCGATCCGGCCGCCCAGGCGCCGCAGCCGCTGCTGTCGGAGCTGTACTACGTCGAGCGCGCGCTGGCGCCCTCCGCCGAGCTGCGCCGCGGCAGCGTCGAGGACCTGCTGGCGGGCGAGATCTCCGGCATCGTCCTGCCGGACGACGCCCAGCTCAGCGCCGGCGCCCGCACCCGCCTCGCGGACTGGATCGAGGGCGGCGGCGCGCTGCTGCGCTTCGCCGGGCCGCGCCTCGCCAACGCCGAGCACGACGATCTCGTGCCGGTGCCGCTGCGGCGCGGCGACCGCAATCTCGACGGCACGCTCTCCTGGGCGCGGCCGCTGGCGCTCACCAGCTTCGACGAGGCGGGACCGCTCGCCGGGCTGCGGTTGGACGAGGGCGACGTCGTCGTGCACCGCCAGGTGCTGGCGCAGCCGGGTCCGGGCCTGGCCGCCGCCAGCTGGGCGCGCCTCGCCGACGGCACGCCCCTGATCACCGGCGTGCGGCGCGGCGAAGGCTGGCTGATCCTGGTGCACACCACCGCCAACACGACCTGGTCGTCGCTGCCGCTCTCGGGCGTGTTCGTCGAGATCATGAAGCGCTTCGCCGCGCTGGGGCACGGCGCCGGCGGCCCGCTGCAGGGCACGCTCGCGCCGATCGAGGTGCTGGACGCGGCAGGGCGCCTCGGCAAGCCGGGCGCGGCGGTACAGCCTTTGCCGGCAGCGGAGTTCGCCGAGGCGGTGGTCAGCGCCCGGCATCCGCCCGGCCTCTACGGCCGGATCGAGGCCGGCGAGGAGGCCGCCAGGCAGGCGCTGAACCTCGCATCCGCTGTGCCGGCGCTGACGGCGCTGCGCGCCGCCGACTTCCCGGTGCCGCCGAACGCCTACGGCGGATCGTCCGAGATCGACCTGATGCCCTGGCTGCTGCTGGTGGCGATGCTGCTGGCGCTGGCCGACACCGTGATCGGCCTGATCCTGCGCGGGCTGCTGCCCGGCCGGCTGCGACCGGCGCCGGTCGCGGTGCTGCTGCTCCTGATCGCCGCGCCGGTCGGCCCGCCCGCCAGGGCGCAGGACGAGGCGATCATCAACGCGATCTCCGAGACCCGCCTCGCCTACGTGGTGACCGGCGTCGACGAGGTCGACGAGATCAGCCGCGCCGGGCTCGACGGGCTCAGCCAGGTGCTGCGCAACCGGACGGCGGTCGAGGCCGGCGAGCCGCGCGGCGTGAATATCGCGCTCGACGACCTCGACCTCTATCCGCTGCTCTACTGGCCCGTCCCCGCCAACCATCCCGACCTGGCCTCCGGCGTCACCGACCGGATCGGCGACTATCTGCATCACGGCGGCCTGATCCTGTTCGACACCGGCGACGCCGGGACGATGATCCCGGGCCAGGCGGGACCGGGGCCGGGGGAGCGACGGCTGCGCCAGCTGCTCGACGGCCTGAGCCTGCCGCCCCTGGTGCCGGTGCCGGAGGACCACACGCTGACGCGCTCGTTCTACCTGCTGCAGGATTTTCCGGGCCGCTGGACCGGCCAGACGACCTGGGTCGATCAGGCCGACGAGAGCGTCAACGACGGCGTGTCGTCAGTGATCATCGGCGGCAACGACTGGGCCGGCGCCTGGGCGGTCGACGAGTACGGCAGGACGCTGCTGCCGGTGCTGCCGGGCGGTGAGCGGCAGCGCGAGATGGCCCGCCGCTTCGGCGTCAACCTGGTGATGTACGCGCTGACCGGCAACTACAAGACCGACCAGGTGCACGTGCCGGCCCTGCTCGAGCGGCTCGGCCAATGAGCGGCGCTTCGCTGAGCTTCGTGCCGCTGCTGCCGTGGCCGGTGCTCGCCCTGCTCGCGGTCGCCATCGTGGCGGTGGTCGGCTTCGGGCTGTGGCGGCGCGCGCGCGGCATCCTCTGGCGCGCCGCCATGCTGGCGCTCGGCCTGCTGGCGCTCGCCAACCCGGCGGTGATCCGCGAGGAGCGGCAGCCGCTCGAGGACGTGGCGGTGCTGCTGGTCGACCGCTCGCCGTCGCAGGAGATCGGCGACCGGCCGGCGCAGACCGATCAGGCCCTGCGCCAGCTGCGCGAGTCCCTTGGCCAGCTCGACGCGCTGCAGGTCGTCGAGGCCACGGTGCGCGGCGACAGCGAGGGCGGCACGCAGCTGTTCAAGGAGCTCGGCGACACCCTGGCCGAGATCGATCGCTCGCGCCTCGCGGGCGTGCTGATCCTGTCCGACGGCCAGGTGCACGACGTACCGGCCGACCTCGCCGGGCTGGGCATCGACGCGCCGCTGCACCTGCTGCTGACCGGGCATCGCGACGAGCACGACCGCCGGCTGCTCGTCGAGGAGGTGCCGAGCTACGGCATGGTCGACGATCCGCAGGAGATCACCCTGCGCGTCGACGATCTTCCCGGCGACGGGTCGAGCGGGCCGGTGACCGTGACCGTGCGCCAGAACGGCGAGGTGCGGCAGGAGCTGAGCGTGCTGCCCGGCACGCCGCGCACCGTGCCGTTCGAGCTGACCCGGGCCGGCCAGTCGGTGCTCGAGATCGAGGCCGAGGCGAAGCCCGGCGAGCTGACCACGCGCAACAACCGGCAGGTGTTCTTCGTCAACGGCGTGCGCGACCGCCTGCGCGTGCTGCTGGTGTCGGGCCAGCCCTATCCCGGCCTGCGCGTCTGGCGCAACCTCTTGAAGGCCGACCCGGCCGTCGATCTCGTGCACTTCACGATCCTGCGCCCGCCCGAGAAGCAGGACGGCACGCCGATCCGCGAGCTGGCGCTGATCGCTTTCCCGTCGCGCGAGCTGTTCGAGGTCAAGCTCGGCGAGTTCGACCTCGTGATCTTCGACCGCTATTCGCGCCGCGGCCTGCTGCCGCTCGCCTATCTCGACAACGTCGCCCGCTATGTCGAGGAGGGCGGCGCGCTGCTCGAGGTCGCCGGCCCCGAGTTCGCCCATCCGCTGAGCCTCTACCGCACGCCGCTCGCCCGGGTGCTGCCGGCCCGGCCGTCGGGCGTGGTCTACGAGCAGGGCTTCAGGCCGACCCTGACCGACCTCGGCCGGCGCCATCCGGTGACCGCCGATCTCGGCGCCGACGGCGACGCCGCCGACGGC
>DASUGG010000083.1:0-9401 GCA_036274135.1 Geminicoccaceae bacterium | reverse complement strand
GCCGCGCGCAGGCGACGATCTCGCCCGCCAGGCCGTAGCGGCGGAGGTTGAGGGCGAGCGAGCCGTTGATCAGGCCGATGCCGATCAGCGCGACGCGCGCGAAACGGGGCGGCGGGTCGGCGCTCAAGCCACGAACTCCCGCAGCCGCGCGACCACCGCCTGGTTATCGCCCTCGCGGCCGATCGAGATGCGCAGGCAATGCGGCAGGCCGTAGGCGGCCATCGGCCGGGCGAGGATGCCCTGGCGCTCGAGCCAGGCGCTGGCGGCGGGCGCCGAGCGGCCGTCCGCCGCCGCGAAGCCGACCAGGATGAAATTGGCGACGCTCGGGTGCACCGTCAGGCCGAGCCCCGCCAGCTGGCCGGCGAGCCACGGCCGCCAGCGGTCGTTGTTGGCGCGCTCGCGCTCCTGGTGCTCGTCGTCCTCGAGCGCGGCGATGCCGGCCGTCTGGGCCAGCGAGCTGACGTTGAACGGCCCGCGCACGCGGTGCAGCACGTCGATCACGTGCGCCGGCGCGTACAGCCAGCCCAGGCGCAGCGCCGCCAGCCCGAACAGCTTGGAGAAGGTGCGCGTCATGACCACGTTGGCGGCCCGCTCGACCAGCTCCTGGCCGCTCGTGTAGCCGTCGCCGCCGATATATTCGGCATAGGCCGCATCGATCACCAGCAGCACATCGTCCGGCAGGCCGGCATGCAGGCGCGCCAGCTCGTCCGGCGTCAGATGGCTGCCGGTCGGGTTGTTGGGATTGGCCACGAACACCGCGCGGGTGCGCGTGGTCACCCGCGACAGCATCGCGTCGACGTCGGTCCTGAGGTCGCGCTCGGGCGCCGCCACCGGCGTGGCGCCGATCGCCAGCGCGCAGATCCGGTACATCAGGAAGCCGTGCGCGCTGTAGAGCACCTCGTCGCCGGGCCCGGCATAGGCGCGCATCAGCAGCTGGATCAGCTCGTCCGAGCCGGCGCCGCAGACGATCCGCTCGGGATCGAGGTCGAAGCGGGCGCCGATCGCCTCGCGCAGCGCCCGCGCGTCGCCGTCGGGGTAACGGTGCACGACCGGCACCGCCGCGCGCAGCGCCGCCATCGCCTTGGGGCTGGGCCCGAGCGCCGCCTCGTTGGCCGAGAGCTTGATGACGTTGGCCATGCCCTCGACCTCGGCCTTGCCGCCGACATAGGGCTCGATCTCCAGGATGCCGGGACGCGGCCGCAGGGTTACCATGCGATTCTCGTTCGGTCGCAGCAGGGTCAGTCAGACCGTAGCAGCCGCCGCGACAACGCGCAGCAGGCGCGGACCTAGTCCGGCGGCAGGGGGCGAGGGTAGCCGCCGACCGCCACGATCCGCAAGACTTCAGCCGGGGCGGCGGCGAGCAGGGCGGCGAGGCGCTGGTCGTCCTCGCGCACCAGATCGCCGACCTCGACCAGATGCACGGCCTGGCCGGGATCGGCGGGCCGCCAGGTGACCTGCCATTCCGGCGCCAGGTCGCTCGCCTCCATGAGCGCGCGCAGCCGGACGCGCGAGATGCCGGGATCGGCCTCGATCGCCAGCAGCGTCAGATCGTCGCCGGAGGGCTCCGGCTCCAGCTGGCCGAGCGCCAGGGCCCGGGGCTCCTCGCCGTCGCCGGAGCGGCCCGCGACGAACGGCAGGCGGCCGAACACCCGCAGGCGGTCCGGCTTGCCCGAGATCAGCGCCAGCCACCACGACTCGTCGTCGCGCGGCAGCGGCAGGACGGCGATCGTGGCGGCACCATCGCTCACCGCGCGGATCGCCTGGCCGACGCTCTCCGAGCGTACGGTCGGCGTGGTCGAGCCGAAATGGTCGCGCGCCAGGTCCCAGACCGCCGGATCCTCCTTCGGCGCGTGCACCGCGACCGAGACCGGCGTCTGCTGCCGCGTCGTGGCGGCGAGCAGCTCGCGCCACATGCGCACCAGCACGCGGCGCGGGAAGCGGTCGCCCGCCTGCGCCACCAGCCGGCGCAGGATCACGGCCTCGCGCGCCGGCCGCATCGCCAGCCGGCCGTCGACGCGGTCGCCCTTGACCTCGCCGATCGCGCACACCACGTCCGTCCGCTCGATCAGCAGATCGAGGATCGCGCCGTCGATCCGGTCGATTGCCCTGCGCAGGTCCTCCAGGGGAGGCTCAGCCGATTCCATCGAAGCCCGGGACTGCCCGCCAAAAGTTCGCGCAGACTAGTCCGCGCCCGGCCGGGAAGTAAAGTCGGCATTGACTTTTGCAGGACCCCCGGCCAACTAACTCACCTCGGAATCGCCCGTCACATGGTCGCGCTCGTCTCATGCCCGAGCCACAGGTCTTCTCGGTCGTCGATCTGGATACCGCCCGTCTGCCGGGGCACCGCGTGGTCCTCGCCGACACGTCGCCCCTGCGGCTCGACTGCGGCGCCGAGCTGGGCCCGGTCAGGGTCGCCTACCAGACCTATGGCCGCCTCAATTCCGAGCGCAGCAACGCGATCCTGGTCTGCCATGCGCTGACCGGCGACCAGTTCGCCGCCGGCACGCATCCGGTCACCGGCAAGGACGGCTGGTGGGAGCTGACCATCGGGCCGGGCCTGCCGCTCGACACCGAGCGCTACTTCATGATCTGCGCCAACGTGCTGGGCGGCTGCATGGGCACGACCGGGCCGGTCGACCGCAATCCGGCGACCGGCCAGCCGTTCGGGCTGAGCTTTCCGGTGATCACGATCGGCGACATGGTGCGGCTGCAGGCGATGCTGCTCGACCATCTTGGCATCGAGCGCCTGTTCTGCGTGATCGGCGGCTCGATGGGCGGCATGCAGGTGCTGGAGTGGGCGGCGAGCTATCCCGAGCGGGTGTTCAGCGCCGTGCCGATCGCCGCCGCGGCGCGCCATTCGGCGCAGAACATCGCCTTCCACGAGGTTGGCCGGCAGGCGATCATGGCCGATCCCGACTGGCAGGGCGGCAACTACCGCAACAGCGGCCAGCGCCCGACCCGCGGCCTCTCGGTCGCGCGCATGGCGGCGCACATCACCTATCTCAGCGAGGCGGCGCTGCACCGCAAGTTCGGCCGCGCCCTGCAGGATCGCTCGCGCCTGTCCTACGGCTTCGACGCCGACTTCCAGGTCGAGAGCTATCTGCGCCACCAGGGCATCACCTTCGTCGACCGGTTCGACGCCAACTCCTACCTCTACATCACGCGGGCGATGGACTATTTCGACCTCGCCGGCAACCACGGCGGCGTGCTCGCCAACGCCTTCCGGCGCGCCAGCGCGCGCTTTTGCGTGCTCTCGTTCAGCTCCGACTGGCTGTTCCCGACCGCCGAGAGCCGCGAGCTGGTGCGCGCGCTGAACGCGGTGGCCGCCAACGTCTCGTTCTGCGAGATCCAGACCGACCGCGGCCACGACGCGTTCCTGCTCGACGAGCCCGAGTTCCACCGCGTCCTGGCGGGCTTCCTCGAGGGCGCCGCGAGCCAGTACGGCCTGCGCTGAGCGGCGGACGGGATGGCGTACGTCAACGGCCTGCGGCAGGATCTGCGCCTGATCGCCGACCTGATCGAGCCGGACACGCGGGTGCTCGACATCGGCTGCGACGACGGCGCGCTATTGGCCTTCCTCGCCCGCACCAAGCAGGTCGACGCCCGCGGCATCGAGCTCAGCCAGGCGGGCGTGCACGACTGCGTCAGCCGCGGCCTCGCGGTCGTGCAGGGCGACGCCGATACCGATCTCGCGATCTATCCCGACCACGCCTTCGACTACGTGATCCTGAGCCAGACGATCCAGGCCATGCGGCGGCCGCGCGAGGTGCTGAGCGAGATGCTGCGCATCGGCCGCTACGGCATCGTCTCGTTCACGAACTACGCCTACTGGCGGGCGCGCTGGGACCTTCTGGCGCGCGGCCGCATGCCGACCACCCGCTGCCTGCCGGAGCCGTGGTACGCGACCGCCAACATCCACCCCTGCACGCTCGACGATTTCGAGCTGCTGTGCAAGGAGCTGGGCGTCACGATCGAGCGGCGCACCTGCCTCGCCGCCGGCGGCCGGCGCCGCTATCTCGGCAATGGCTGGCTCAACAACCTGTTGAGCGAGCAGGCCCTGTTCGTGCTGCATCGGCCGTCGACGCCGCCTGCCTGACCGCGCAGCCGGCGCGCCGGCCGCCCGGGTGATCGGGCGGCGCGAGCCGCTCGGTGGCGGCGAGCGCGCGCACCGGCGCGTAGGCCGGCTTGCGCCGGCGCGCCTTGGCGGGCGCCGAGGGCAGGGCGTAGATCTGCTTGATCGCCGTCATCGCCAGCACGCCGGCGAACGGCTGCGCCCAGCGCAGGCCGACGCGCTCCCAGGCGACCGCGGTGCGCAGCAGCAGGTGCGAGCGGGCGGGCGGCATGTACAGCGCCGTGGCGCTGGCGCCGGGCGAGAACAGCATGCTGCGCAGCGTCTCCTTGAGCTGCGCGACGCTGAACGGCCGGCCGTGGCCGAACGGCGTCGCCTCGCTGAGGCACCACAGGCCGCGGCGGTTCGGCACCACCACCATCGCCTGGCCGCCGTCGACCAGCACCCGCCAGACCTCGCGCAGCAGCGGCCGCACCTGCTCGGCCGACTCCAGCGCGTGCACCATCAGCACCCGGTCGATGCTGCGGTCGGGGAGGGGCAGCTCGCCCTCGGCCGCCAGCGCCACGCGGCTGGGCCGGTCGGGCGGCCAGGGCGCCACGCCCTGGGCCGGCGGCATGATCGCGCAGACGCGCTCCGACGCCTCCGCCAGCAGGCCGAGAAACGGCACCGCATAGCCCAGCCCGAGCACACGGGCGCCGGGCAGCTCGGGCCACAGCAGGCGGATCTGCCGTCCCACCAGACGGCGCACCAGCTGCCCCTGGCGCGAGCCATAAAAGGCTTGCAGATCGATAATATCAGGGCGCATGGTCCTGGCCGTTCGAGCCGGTGCTCGGCCCACAACGGGCCGACGCGCTCGTCCTTCACATAGGGTACGGCCGCCGATTTGTGAACCGAGCAGGCCGGAAACAAACGGATGGAGGCCATGGCACAGCTGGTGATCGAGCAAATCCCGCTGCTCGGCGACAATTACGCCTATCTGCTGCACGAGCCCGGCGCCAGCGTCACCGGCGTCGTCGACGCGGCGGTCGCGGCGCCGGTGCTGGAGCGGCTGCGCGCCCGCGGCTGGAAGCTCGACTGGATCCTCACGACCCACCACCACGCCGACCACACCGGCGGCAATCTCGAGCTGAAGCAGGCCACGGGCTGCCGCGTGGCCGGGGCGAAGGCCGACGAGGGCAGGATCCCCGGCATCGACCTCAAGCTCGCCGAAGGCGACCGCTTCAAGCTCGGCGAGGCGGAGGCGCAGGTGCTCGAGACGCCCGGCCACACCTCGGGCCACATCAGCTTCTGGTTTCCCGAGGCGAAGGCGCTGTTCTGCGCCGACACGCTGTTCTCGCTCGGCTGCGGCCGGGTGATCGAAGGCTCGCACGCCCAGATGTGGAACTCGCTCAGCAAGCTCGCCGCGCTGCCCGACGACACCCTGGCCTATTGCGGCCACGAGTACACCCAGGCGAACGCCCGCTTCGCGCTCTCGGTCGACCCCGACAACCCGGCGCTCAAGGCCAGGGCGGCGGAGGTCGAGCGCCTGCGCGCCGCCGGCAGACCGACGGTGCCGAGCACGCTCGCCGCCGAGCGCGCCGCGAACCCGTTCCTGCGCGCGGGCGATCCCGCGATCCGGGCCAAGCTCGGCATGCAGGACGCGAGCGACGCCGAGGTGTTCGCCGAGATCCGCCGCCGCAAGGACAGGTTCTAGCCGCAGGCGCAGGCGGGCGCCGCACCCGGGTGCCGAAAGCGGCCGGGGCGATCAGTTGACCCTTGCATCGCTCCTGGCTACTACCGTGCAGGGGTCGAAAGACCGCTTCAAGCCGCGAGAAGGAGGGCGTCGCCTCCGGTGGCGGCATGCAGGGAGGTATTTCATGAAGGCCATCTACCGCTCCGGACTTGCTCTGCTCTTCGCGCTCGCCGGCGCCACCGCGGCGCAGGCGCAGGACAAGCCGGTCCTGGCGTTTGTCGTCAACGGCGCGTCCGACTTCTGGAAGATCGCCGAAGCCGGCGTCAACAGGGCGCAGGAGGAGCTGCCGAACTACGATCTGCAGTTCAAGTACCCCGAGCAGGCCGCGGCGGCGATCCAGCAGCGCCTGATGGACGACCTGGTCGCCGCCGGCGTCAGCGCGATCATGGTCAGCGCGGTCGATCCCAAGACCTCGACCGAGGCGCTCAACCGGATCGGCAGCCAGGTGCCGCTGTTCACGACCGACAGCGACGCCCCGGACTCCAACCGGATCGCCTATATCGGCAGCTCCAACGTCGAGCTCGGCAAGGACGCCGGCAAGCTGATGCTGCAGGCGCTGCCCGAGGGCGGCCAGTGCATCGGCTTCGTCGGGCTGCCCGGCGCCGACAACGCCCGCGAGCGCATCGAAGGCATCAAGGAGGCGCTCTCGGGCTCCAAGGTCGAGCTGATCGACGTGCGCGGCGACGACATCGACCAGACCCGCGCCAAGCGCAACGTCGAGGACGCGCTCGCCGCCAACCCCGACATCGACTGCATGGTCGGCATCTACTCCTACAACACGCCGCGCATCTACGAGGTGCTGAAGGAGTCGGGCCAGCTCGGCGAGATCAAGGTCATCGGCTTCGACGAGGACCCGATCACGCTCGGCGGCGTCCGCGAGGGCACGATCGTCGGCACCGTCGTGCAGAACCCCTACGAGTGGGGCTATCAGGGCATGAAGCTGATGGCCGCCTATCTCGAAGGCGACAAGTCCGGCATTCCCGCCGACGGCCTGATCATCGTGCCGGGCCAGGTCATCGACCAGTCGAATGTCGACGCCTTCGAGGAGGAGCTGAAGGCGCGCATCTCGGGCTGACGTCCTGCAAGGCCGGGCGCGTTGCCGCGCGCCCGGCCGCCCGATCGCTGCCGTGCTCCCTGCCGAACCCGCCCCGAGCAGCGCCGGCTCGGCCGCTGCGCTGCTGGAGCTGAGCGACATCAGCAAGGCCTTCCCCGGCGTGGTGGCCCTCGACCGGGTCAGCCTGTCGGTCGGCCGCGGCGAGGTGCTCGGCCTGATCGGCGAGAACGGCGCCGGCAAGTCGACGCTGATGAAGATCCTCGGCGGCGTGACCGAGCCGAGCAGCGGCGTGATCCGTATCGACGGGCGCGCGCGGCCGTCCTTCAGCGTCGCCGACGCGATTGCCGCCGGCATCGCCTTCGTCCATCAGGAGCTGAACCTCTTCGACAACCTCGACGTCGCCGCGAACGTGTTCATCGGCCGCGAGCCGCTGCGCGGCGGGCCGCTCCGGCTGATCGACCGCGACCGGCTGCGCCGCGCGGTGCAGCCGCTGCTCGACCGGCTGGGCGTCGACTTCCGGCCGGATACCCCCGTCGCCGGGCTGTCGCTCGCGCAGATGCAGCTGCTCGAGATCGTCAAGGCGCTCTCGCTCGATGCGCGCATCGTGATCATGGACGAGCCGACCTCGAGCCTGACGCTCACCGAGACCGAGCGGCTTCTGCAGGTGATCCGCGATCTGAAGGCGCACGGCGTCAGCGTCATCTTCATCTCGCACCGCCTGAACGAGGTCCAGGAGTGCGCCGACCGGGTCGTGGTGCTGCGCGACGGCCGGGTCGTCGGCGAGCTCCACAAAGCCGCCATCGCGCCGGATGCGATGATCCGGCTGATGATCGGGCGCGACCTCAAATCGCTCTATATCCCGCCGAAGATCGCGCCCGGCGCGAGCACGCTCGAGATCGCCGGCCTGCGCACCTCGACCTATCCGGACCAGGCGGTGAGCCTCGCCGTGCGCAGCGGCGAGATCCTTGGCCTCGCCGGCCTGGTCGGCTCCGGGCGCACCGAGCTGGCGCGGGCGATCTTCGGCATCGACGCGCCGCAGGGCGGCACGCTCCGCCTCGACGGCGCTGCCGTCGCGATCGGATCGCCGCGCGATGCCATCGATCGCGGCATCTACCTGGTGCCCGAGGACCGCAAGCGGGCGAGCCTCCTTCTGGACCTCTCGATCGCCGAGAACATCTCGCTGCCCGACCTGCGCTCCTATACCCGCGCCACCATCGTCAGCCGCCGCGCCGAGGCCGCGAACGGCGAGCGACAGCGCCAGCGGCTCAACATCCGGGCGCCGTCGGCGCTGGCCGAGGTCGGCACGCTGTCCGGCGGCAACCAGCAGAAGGTCGTGCTCGCGCGCTGGCTGTCGATGCAGCCGCGCCTGGTGATCTTCGACGAGCCGACGCGCGGCATCGACGTCGGCGCCAAGAACGAGATCTACCAGCTGATGCGCGGGCTCGCCGATCGCGGCGTCGCGATCCTGATGATCTCAAGCGACATGGAAGAGGTGATCGGCGTCAGCGACCGCATCGCGGTGATGCACGAGGGCCGCATCAGCGGCTTTCTCGACCGCCCGCAGTTCAGCGAGCACAACATCCTGCAGCTCGCCGTCGGCACCGGGCCGGGCTGAGCGCGGCCGATGTTCAAGAAGGATCTCGGTCTCCTCGTGCTCATCCTGGTGGTCGGCGCCGCGGTCGCGCTGATCAACCCGCGCTTCCTGTCGCCGATCAACCTGTCCAACACCGCGAACCTGATCGGGCTGTTCGGCCTGTTCTCGATCGCCGAGGCATTCGTGATCATCTCCGGCGGCATCGAGCTCTCGGTCGGCTCGGTGATCGCGCTGCTCGGCGTCGTGTTCATCGACCTGATCGCCAACCGGGGCGTCCCCTGGGCGATGGCGCTGCCGATCGTGATCGGGCTCGGCGTCGTCATGGGCCTGGTGCACGGCTTCCTGGTGACCAAGATGCGCATCCAGCCTTTCGTGGTCACCCTGTGCGGCCTCCTGATCTACCGCGGCATCGCCCGCTACTACACCGACGACGCCACCGCGGGCTTCGCGTTCGGCGTCAACTTTCCGCTGCTCGAATGGCTGACCGCCGGCCGCAGCTGGGGCATTCCGCACAGCCTGATCGCCTTCGTCGTCATCGCGCTGGTCATGGCGGTCCTGCTGCATCGCACGGTGTTCGGCCGCTACCTGTTCGCGGTCGGCAAGAACGAGGAGGCGGCGCGCTATAGCGGCATCCGCACGCACCGCGTGATCATCGCCGCCTACGTGATCTGCCTCGGCCTCACCGCGCTCGCGGCGGTGTTCATCGCGATGTACACGCGCTCGATCTCGCCCGCCTCGCACGGCAATTTCTACGAGCTCTACGCGATCGCCGCGGCGGTGCTGGGCGGCTGCAGCCTGCGCGGCGGCGAGGGCTCGATCCTCGGCGTCGTGCTCGGCACCATCCTGCTGCAGGTGCTGCAGAACCTCGTCAACCTCCTGGGCATCCCGAGCTCGCTGAACTTCGCGGTGATCGGCGGCGTGATCCTGATCGGCGTGATCGTGGACCAGCAGT
>DASUGG010000082.1:0-6329 GCA_036274135.1 Geminicoccaceae bacterium | reverse complement strand
CGACGGCGTGGTCACGGAGACCGCCCTGCACCGCTTCTGCGGGCAGGACGCCGCCGGCGCATGAGCATCCCGTCGGCATGAGGATCCTCTTCTGCGGCGATGTCGTCGGCCGGGCAGGGCGGCGGGTGCTGATGGAGAAGCTGCCGCGACTGCGCGCCGATCTCCGCCTCGACATCGTCGTCGTCAACGGTGAGAACGCCGCCGGCGGCTTCGGCATCACGCCGGAGATCTGCAAGGACTTCTACGCCGCCGGCGCCGACCTTATCACGACCGGCAATCACGTCTTCGACCAGCGCGAGCTGATCGGCCACCTCGATCAGGATCCGCGCATGCTGCGGCCGCTCAACATGCTGCCCGGCACGCCCGGCCGCGGCAGCACCGAGCTGCACCTGGCGGACGGCCGCAAGGCGCTGGTCGTGCAGGTGATGGGGCGGCTGTTCATGGGCAGCTACGAGGACCCGTTCGGCGCGCTCGACGGCGAGCTCGCCCGGCACCCGCTCGGCGTCGCGGTCGATGCCATCGTCGTCGACGTGCATGCCGAGGCGACCAGTGAGAAGATGGCGCTCGGCCACTTCGCCGACGGCCGCGCCTCGCTGGTCGTCGGCAGCCACACGCACGTGCCGACCGCGGACCATCAGGTGCTGCCGGGCGGCACCGCCTACATCTCCGACGTCGGCATGACCGGCGACTACGACTCGGTGATCGGGATGACCAAGGAAGTGGCGGTGCAGCGCTTCCGCAGCCACGTCCCGGGGCCCCGTCTGACGCCGGCTACGGGCGAGCCCACCCTGTGCGCGGTCTATGTCGAGACCGGCGAGGGGGGGCTCGCGGCCAAGATCGCACCGCTGCGGCTCGGCGGCCGGCTCGCCCGCGCGATGCCCGATGGCTAGCGGCGCGGGCTGCCTCGCCGCCGCGCGGCCGGCACGCCTGTCGCCGGCCTTCATGGCGCTGCTGGTCGGCATGACGGCGCTGGCGCCGCTCTCGATGCAGATCTTCGTGCCGGCCCTGCCGGCGATCCAGCGCGGCTTCGCGGTGCCGACCGGCGTGGCGCAGCTGGCGCTCAGCCTGTCGATCCTGGCCAACGCGATCGCGACCCTGAGCTACGGCCCGCTGTCGGACCGGTTCGGGCGGCGGCCGGCGGTGCTGATCGGGCTCGGCCTGTTCGTCGTAGGCAGCGTGATGTGCGCGCTGGCGTCGACGATCGGCCTTCTGATCCTCGGCCGGATCGTGCAGGCGGCGGGCGGCGCCACCGGCATGGTCATGGCGCGCGCGATCGTGCGCGACCTGTACGAGCGCGACCAGGCCGCCGCGATGATCGCCTATCTGACGATGGCGATGGTGGTCGCGCCGATGCTGGCGCCGAGCGTCGGCGCGATCCTGATGGACCTGTCCGACTGGCGGGCGATCTTCGTCGCCCTCACCGTGGTCGGGATCCTGCTGCTGTGGAGCGCGCGCCTGCGGCTGATCGAGACCCGGCCCGGCAGCGCCGGCGGCGCGGGCTGGGAAAGCATGCTGGCCGGCGGCGGCCGGCTGCTGCGCTCGCGCGCGTTCGTCAGCTACGTCCTGCAGAGCGCCTTCTCGATGAGCATGTTCTTCGCTTTCGTCTCGGGCGCGCCCTACTTCGTGATCGACGTGCTCGAGCGGTCGGCCGCGGAGTACGGCCTCTGGTTCATTCTGGTCTCGGTCGGCTACATGGCCGGAAATTTCGCCGCCGCCCGGCTGACGCGGCGCGCCGGCCTCGATCGCATGATCCTGCTGGGCAGCGCGGGGGCGCTGGTCGCGACGTCGCTGACGCTGTCGCTGCTGATCGCCCTGCCCTGGTCGCCGGCGCTGCTGTTCGGGCCGATGATGCTGACGAGCTTCGCCAACGGCCTCGCCATGCCGAACGCGCAGGCGGGCGCGATCAGCGTCGAACCAGCGCTCGCCGGTACCGCCTCGGGGGTGGCGGGCTTCAGTCAGCTGCTGTGCGCCGCGATCGCCAGCCAAGCGGTCGGCATGCTGCAGGACGGCACGCCCTATCCGATGCTCGGCTTCGTGGTCGGTTGCGCCGCGCTGTCGTTCCTGGGCTTCGTGCTGCCGCGCCGCCTCGCCCTGCGGATCGCCTAGTCGGGCAGGAAATCCGGGTCGAGGGCCTGCTCCAGCGACCAGGGTGGCGCGGTCGGAATGAGATCCGGCTCGAGCCCGGTCTCGATCAGAGCCTGACGACGGCTATCCCGATAGCATTGCTCGAAGCGCTCGCGGGCATAAGGCTCCAGGCTCGGGCTGGTTGCGAGGTCGTCGCGCAGCCTGCGTCGGTGCTCGACGATTGAAGACAACCAGCTCCGCGAGCGCCGGCTAGGCTGATAGCTGCACTTCAGGAGATGCTTGAGGACCACGACAAGATTGTTGCGGATCGCTCTCCGTTCGCTGGCCCCCAAATCCTCGATCTCCTCGACGAGGTTGGCGATGTCGAGCTGCTCCAGGCGGCGCTCCCTGAGCAGCCGCGCCTGTTCCTCGACCCACAGGCAGAAGTCGCGCTCGTAGAGCGACTTTTCGACCCGGAATGCGTCCTTCGCGCGCGCCATGGCCTACCTCTCACGGCGACAGGATGGCACCTGAGCGATGCGACCTGCGACGCCGCCTGCGATCATCGTTAGTAGCCGAGGGTGAGCGCGCCGGGGCGGCGCGGGTCGGAGCTGCCGAACAGGCCGTCCTCGGTGATCATGATCGACTGGGTCGAGCCCATCACGGGCTTGAGCGCCACGTGGTGCCCCTTGACCTCGAGCAGGGCGATCGTGTCGGGCGAGATGCCCTCCTCGATGCGCAACTCGTCCGGCAGCCACTGGTGGTGGATGCGCGGCGCGGCGGTCGCCCCGGCGATGTTCAGGCCGTGGTCGATCACGTTCATGATCACCTGCAGGGTCGTGGTGATGATGTGCGAGCCGCCGGGGCTGCCGGTTACGAGGAACGGCCTGCCGTCGCGCAGCACCAGGGTCGGCGACATCGACGAGAGCGGCCGCTTGCGCGGGCCCACCGCGTTGGCGTCGCCGCCGACCAGGCCGTAAGCGTTCGGCGTGCCGGGCTTGGCGGAGAAATCGTCGAGCTCGTTGTTGAGCAGGATGCCGGTGCCCGCCGCGACCAGGCCAGTGCCGTAGCCGAAGTTGATCGTGTAGGTGTTGGCGACCGCGTTGCCGTCCTTGTCGACGACCGAGAAATGCGTCGTGTCCGGGCTCTCGTAGGCCGCCAGATCGCCGGGCCTGATCTCCGCCGCCGGGGTCGCGCGGCCGGGATCGATCCGCGCCAGGATCGCCTTGGCGTACGCCTTCGAGGTCAGGGCCTCGATCGGCACGTCGACGAAATCGGGGTCACCCAGATACTCGCTGCGATCGGCGTAGGCGTACTTCATCGCCTCGGCCATATGGTGGATGGTCGCGGCGCTGTTGTGGCCGAACTCGGCGATGGGCACGCCCTCCAGCACGTTCAGGATCTCGACGATGTGCACGCCGCCGGAGCTCGGCGGCGGCATCGAGACGATCTCGTAGCCGCGGTAGGTGCCGCGCACCGGCTCGCGCGGCACGGCCTCGTAGGCCTCGAGGTCGTCGATCGTCAGGTTGCCGCCGGCGCGGGCGACCTCGGCGACGATCTTCCGGCCGATCGGGCCGCCATAGAAGGCCGCGGGTCCCTCGGCCGCGATCTGCTTCATGCTGGCCGCGAGGTCGGCCTGCACCAGGGTCGCGCCCGCCTGGTACGGCGCGCCGTCCTTGAAGAAGATCTCGGCCGAGGACGGCCAGCGCTGCAGCCGCTCGGCCGCGTCCGCCAGCGACTGCGCCAACTCGGGCGTCACGGTGATGCCCTGCTCGGCGAGCGCGATCGCCGGCGCCAACGCTTGCGCGAGGCTGATCGTGCCGAACCTCTCCAGCGCCAGGGCCATGCCGGCGAGCGTGCCGGGGACGCCGACCGCAAGGCCGCTGAAGCGCGACTTCTCGGGGTTCGCCTCGCCGTTCTCGTCCAGATACATGTCGCGAAAGGCGGCAGCACCCGCCATCTCGCGATAGTCGATCGCCACCGTCTCGCCGCTGCCGGCGTCGAACACGACCATGAAGCCGCCGCCGCCGAGATTGCCGGCCTGCGGCAGGGTCACGGCCAGCGCGAAGGCGACGGTGGCCGCCGCGTCGACCGCGTTGCCGCCGTGTTGCAGCACCTCGAGCCCGATTCGGGTGGCCTCCGCCTCCTGCGTCGCGACCATGCCCTGCGTGCCCGCCACCGGATGGAAGCGGTCGAGGTCGCTGGAGCCCGCCTGCTGCGCCGCCGTCCGCTGGAGGGGGACCACGGCGACGGCCGTCGCGAGCAGCAACGCCAGGCCGAAAAGCCGGGTGCGGCGGCTTGCGTCAGAGGTCATCATGAGCGGTCTCCCCGTTTGGCGGCCGATCGAGCCGCCTGCCGATAGTAGGCGACGCCCGGCAGGGCACAAGCCGCCCCGAAGGGCAGGCCCGGGTCACGGGCGGCGCGGCTCCGCCGTCTCCTCCGGCGGGCGCACCTTGCGGAACAGCAGGAGGAGGAGCAGATCGTAGGCGATCTTCAGACCGCCGGACAGCAGCAGCGGCCAGCCGAAGGTCGAGCCCGCGAGCAGGGCGCCGGCGAGAACGGGGCTGATCGCGGCGGCGAGGCTGCGCGGCACCGAGGTCAGGCTGGCGGCTGCTGGCCGCTCCTCGGGCGTCACCACCGCCATCACGTAGGAGGTCCGGGTCGGCACGTCCATCTGCGAGAGGGCGCTGCGCACGAGCAGCAGCGCGATGGCGAGCGGCAGCGACGGGGCGAAGGGCACGAGGGCCAGGCAGACGTTCGACGGCAGGTGCGTGAACACCATGGTGCGGATGAGGCCGATCCGCCCGGCGAGCCATGCCGCCGCGAAGTAGGACAGCGCCGCGAGCATCCCCGTCCAGAAGAAGATCGCGCCGGCGGTCGCGAGCGAGAGGCCGAAGCGCTGGAACAGCCACAGCGCGAGGAGCGACTGGACGACGAAGCCGCCGGCGAACGCGTCGAGGCTGAACAGGGCGGCGAGCTTGAGCACGATCGAGCGCGAACGGCCGAGCGGCTTGGTCGGCAGCGGGGTAGGGCCGGCGGTCGCGACCCCCCGGGGCAGGCGCCGGTAGAGCAGGAACGCGAGCGCCCCGATACCAGCGTAGAACAGGAAGGCGACCTCCAGCATCGGCTGCAGCCCCGTGCCGAGCAGCCCGGCGGCCGCTTCGGGCAGGCCGGCGGCGGGCGCGCCCAGGGCGGCCGCGCTCGAGCCGACGAAACTGTAGCGGGCGAAGAGCGCCGTGCGGTTGTGGTCGGGCGTCATGTGCGCGAGCTGCGCCTGCTCGAGCGGCAGGAAGACGCTGACGTCGCCGGCGGAGGGGTTCAACGTGCCGGCGAAGGCGACGAGGAGAAGCGGCCAGAAGTCCTCGAAGGCGGCAAAGGCGATGCCGGTCAGCGCCATCAGGGCGGCGGCCGCGCTCAGCAGCTGGCGACCCGAGGCACGGTGGGCGTGCAGCCCCACGAGGAGCGTGAGGAGGGCGGAGCCCGCGAGCGTCGCGGTCGCGATCACGCCGGTCTCGAACGGGCCGTGGCCGAGCTCGAGGAGATAAACCGGCAGCAAGAGGCTGACGAGGCCGTCGGCGATCGCGCGCAGGCCGCGCGCGGCGAGCAGCAGACGGGCCTCCGGCGCGACGCCGGCGGGCAGGAGGGCGAGCCGTCCCAGCACGATGCGGTCCTGGATCCCCGGCGTCAGGCGATCGCGCCGTCAGCGCGAGGCACGCCGGCGGTTAGGGAAAGAGGCGTACAGGTTTTCGAACACGGCGATGCCCTGCGCGAGCCGATCCTCGTCACGTCCATGCGCGCGCACGATCCCGGCCATCAGGCTTGCGACGCCCGCTGCCTCGTCGCGGCCGTACTTCGCATCCTTCAGATCGATGTCGTGCACGATCTCGGCGATGGCCCGCAGTGCGGCATCCTCCAGCCCAGCCCGCTCGAGCAGAACCTCGAACGTGCATCGATCGCCCCGATGCGTGAACTCGGCCTCGAACATGTCGAAGCGGAGTTCTCCGGGCGCCGGCTCGTAGCCTTTGGCCGGGACGAACTTGAATTGGGCCGCCGGATCGATGAACCGGCGGATCAGCCATGCCGAGGCGATACGGTCGACGTACACGCCCTGTCGCGTCACCCAGGTCCGCCCCCGGCAGTTCTGAAGGACATCAGCCTCCCTCGATGCTGCTTGCGGGGGTTCTCCGCTGGCCGGCGCGGCGACGCGCTGCTCGAGTTCGGCCAGCAGCGCTTCGAGGGGCACGCGCCGGTCGGCGCCGAAGAAA
>DASUGG010000081.1:0-2413 GCA_036274135.1 Geminicoccaceae bacterium | reverse complement strand
TAGGTGTAGATATCCCTGGGCTCCACGCCTTTCGGCGCGAACCAGTTGGCGCGCTCCCAGCCGAGCTTCTCGCCGAACACCGCGCCGGCGTCGGCGAGGCGGCCATAGAGCGGCGAGCGGCGCAATGGCCGGCCCGAGCGGTGCTCCTCGGCCGGCCAGGCGATCGTGTAGTGCTTGCCGTAGAGCTCGAGGGTGCGCGAGCGCACCCAGGCGTCGTCGGCGTGCGGCAGGCCGAAGCGGCGGATGTCGACCGGCCACAGGTCCATCGGCGGCTCGCCGGCGACGATCCACTCGGCGAGCGCGCGGCCAGCGCCGCCGGCAGACGCGATCCCGAACGCGTTGAAGCCGCAGGCGACGTGGAAGCCCTGCACCTCCGGTGCCTCGCCGAGGATGAAGTTGCCGTCCGGCGTGAACGATTCCGGCCCGTTGATCAGCTGCTTGACGCCCGCCGTCTCGAGCGCCGGCACGCGCAGCAGGGCCTGCTCCATCAGCTGCTCGAAATGGTCCCAGTCGGCATCGAGCAGGGTGAAGGCGAAATCCTCCGGGATGCCCTGCTCGGCCCAGGGCCTGGGGTTTGGCTCGTAGCCGCCCATCACGAGGCCGCCGACCTCCTCCTTGAAGTAGATCAGGCGGTCCGGGTCGCGCAGCGTCGGCAGCTCCGGCGTCACGCCCGCGACCGGCTCGGTGATCAGATACTGGTGCTGCACCGGCTGCAGCGGCACGCGCACGCCGGCGAGCCTGGCGATCGGCTTGGACCACTGACCGGCGCAGAGCGCCACGACCTCGCAGGCGATCTCGCCGCGTCGGGTCAGGACGCCGGTTACCCAGCCCTGCTCGATGCGGAAGCCGGTGACGGCGCAGCCCTCGACGATGCGCACCCCCTGCTGTCTTGCGCCGCGCGCCAGCGCCTGGGTGATGTCGGAGGGGTTGGCCTGGCCGTCGGTCGGCAGGAAGGCGGCGCCGACCAGGTCGGACGCGTCCATCAGCGGCCACAGCTTCTTGGCCTCGGCGGGCGAGAGCAGGTCCATCTCGAGGCCGAAGCTGCGTGCAGTCGTGGCCTGGCGCTTCAGCTCGACCATCCGGTCCGCGTTGCAGGCAAGGCGCAGGCCGCCGTTGCGCTTCCAGCCGGACGCCTGGCCGGTCTCGGCCTCCAGCCGCTCGTACAGCTCGACCGAATGCTTGAGCAGCTGCGTGATGTTGGCGTTGCTGCGCAGCTGGCCGACCAGCCCGGCGGCGTGCCAGGTCGAGCCCGCGGTCAGCTTGTCGCGCTCGAGCAGCACGACGTCGCGCCAGCCGGCGCGCGCGAGGTGATAGGCGACCGAGCAGCCGACGATGCCGCCGCCGATGACGACGCAACGCGCGTGGGTCGGGACGGCGGTCACGCGAGGCCTTGCATCAGCACCCAGGCCGTCTGCAACGAAGCGGCTCTACCACAAGCGCGCGCCATGCCGATCGAAATTCCCCTCGCGAAGGGCGCGGTCCGAGGGCGGGACCGAGGCCCGCTTCCTTAGCCAAGACCCCGCCGCTTCGCAAGTCCGCTTCGGTCCCTCGCATGCGAGGTTACGCTGGATCGCGGGGGCGGCTGGTGGCGCGCTCGTGTTTGCGCGGCGCCGGCGTCAGCGGTCGTACCAGGCGCGCTCCGCCTCGCTCGCGCGGCCCTGCTCGATCCGATCGGCGCCCCACAGGTCGCCGTTGGCGCAGGCCCGGCGGGCGGCGTACTCGTTGTAGTGGGCGCATTCGTCCGGGCCTGTGTCGCCAGAGGGGGCCGGCGGCGCCTCCAGCCAGCCCTGCAGAGCCGGGCCGAAGATCCCGCCGAAGCCCATGCTGCGCTGCAGCAACTCAAGGCGCAGGCGCAGCTCCTCCTCGCTCATCCCGGGCGGTGCCTGGGCAAAAGCGGCGCCGCCCACGACGCCGACCGCGAGCACCGCGTAAACCCAGCAAGCCATCCGCAGGATTCCGGCGCGCATCGCTGCCTCGACTGGCAGTTCCATTGAGCAGACAGGCTGCGCCTCGGTCCGATCCCGGTCAAGCGACAATCGCATGGGTCCGTGGTCAAGGACGCAACCGTCAGTTGCCCGTCACTTTTCTTTGCCTGTTCTTGCGCTCTCCTTGCGGGGCCGCGGCTGCTTCACAGCTTTGCCCGCGGCGTGGACTTGAGTTGGACGAAGGCGCAAGCTTGGCGGCAGGCCCTGGCGACCGGCGGCGGGGCCGTCAGACGAGAGACGACCGCATGCAACTCCGCCTCCGCCCGACCCTACTGGCCGC
Organism: Geminicoccaceae bacterium; assembly: GCA_036274135.1. GTDB lineage: Bacteria > Pseudomonadota > Alphaproteobacteria > Geminicoccales > Geminicoccaceae > DASUGG01. The sequence goes on along the minus strand of DASUGG010000081.1, from coordinate 148 downwards.
GACGGCAGCGCTGATCGTGGCGACCATGGCCGTGACCGGCCTGCTGCTCCAGCACTACATCGGCCAGATGATCGAGCGTCTGCTGATCCGCCAGTTCAACGCCGTGGCCGGCGGTGCGGCCGTGCAGGTCGAGACGCTGTTCGAGGAC
>DASUGG010000080.1:0-7914 GCA_036274135.1 Geminicoccaceae bacterium | reverse complement strand
GCCAGCAGCAGCGCCTCGTCGCCGACGGCCGCGGCATCGTGGCGCGCCGGATCGACGCGCACGGGTCCCGGCAGGCGGCCGCGGTAGCCACGGGTCAGGAAATGCAGCCGGTGGCCGCGCACGATCAACTCCGCCGCCAGTGCCATGGCCACCGGCGTCTTGCCGGCGCCGCCTGCGACCAGATTGCCGACGCAGATCACCGGCACGGCGGCGCGCGCCGGCCGCGTCAGCCGCCGGCGTAGCCGCCCGGCCAGCCCGTAGGCCTCGCCGAGCGGCGCGAGCAGGCGTCCGGCCGGGCCGTCCTGCGTCCAGAACTCAGGCGCCCGCATCGGCAGGCCCGAGGGTGCGATCGAGCAGCGGGCCGAGCCTCGCGAGCGTCTCGCTGCCGGCATGCTCGAGCGCGTCCGCGACGGCACGGCTCTGCGCGCCCATTCGCGCCAGGCCCTCGCGATCGGGCACCAGCGCCGCGAGCGCGGCGAGCAGCCCGGCGCCGTCGGCGATCCGGAGAGCGGCGCCGCGGTCGACCAGCAGGGCCGCGATCTCGGCGAAATTCTGGGTGTGCGGGCCGAGCAGGGTCGGGCAGCCGAGCCGGGAGGGCTCGAGCGGGTTCTGGCCGCCATGCGGGACCAGCGAGCCGCCGACCAGGGCGACCCGGGCGAGCCGGTAGAGCAGGCCGAGCTCGCCGAGCGTGTCGGCGAGCAGCACCTCGCAGGCGGTGCCGGGCGGCTGGGACCTGGAGCGCTGCGCCACGCGAAAGCCGCGGCGGCGGATCTCGGCGGCGAGGTCGTCGCCGCGTCGCGGGTCGCGCGGCGCGATGATCGTCAGCAGATCCGGCAGGTGCCGCGCGAGGCAGCGGTGCGCGTCGAGCACCAGGGCTTCCTCGCCGGCATGCGTGCTGGCGGCGAGCCAGACCGGCCGCCCGCCGATTGCGCCGGCCAGCGCCGCGAGCGCATGCGGATCGGCCGGCAACGGCGGTGCCGCGTATTTGAGGTTGCCGGCGATCGTCACCTGCGGCGCACCCAGCGCCGCGAGCCGCGCCCGGTCGGCGTCGCTCTGCGCCAGGCAGAGGGCAAAGCCGCCGGCCAGACGGGCGGCGCTCGCCGGCAGCCGCATCCAGCGGCGGAACGAGCGTGCCGACATGCGGCCGTTGATCAGCGCCAGCGGCAGGTCCCGGGCGCGCGCCTCGAGGATCAGGTTCGGCCACAGCTCGGACTCGACGAGCACGCCCAGCTGCGGCCGCCAGTGCGTGAAGAAGGCGCGCCAGGCCTGCGGCCGGTCGACCGGCGCGAACTGATGCCGTGCGCGGCCCGGCAGCTGCTCGCGCAGCAGCGCCGCCGAGGTCACCGTGCCGGTGGTCACCAGCACCTGCAACGCGGCGCGGCGCGCCAGCAGTGCCTCGATCAGCGGCAGCAGCGAGCGGGATTCGCCGACGCTCGCGGCATGCAGCCATAGCAGCGGGCCGTCGGGGCGCGCAGCGCCGGCAGCGCCGAGCCGCTCGCGCCAGCGCAGAGGATGTTCCTTGCCGCGCGCGACGCGCCGCCGCAACTGCGCCTCGATCAGCGGCCCGCCGAGTCCCGTGGCGCCGCGATACAGCTCGAGCAGCATCAGGCCACCGACGCGCCGTCGCGCTCCGGCAGCGGCGCTCGGGCCTGGTCCGCGAACTGCTGCCGGTAGAGGCTGGCATAGCGGCCACCCCGCGCCAGCAGCACCGGGTGGCTGCCGGTCTCCACGACCCGCCCCTGCTCGACCACGGCGATGACGTCGGCATCGATCACGGTCGACAGGCGATGCGCGACGACCAGGGTGGTGCGTCCGCGCATGAGGCGGCGCAGGGCGTCCCGGATCGCGCGCTCGGCGTCGGCGTCGACCGCCGAGGTGGCTTCGTCGAGGAGCAGGATCGGTGCGTCCTTGAGCATCGCCCGAGCGATGCCGATGCGCTGACGCTCGCCGCCCGAAAGGCTCGCCCCGCCCGGCCCGATCGGCGTGTCGTAGCCGGCCGGCAGCGCCTGGATGAACTCATGCGCCGAGGCGGCGACCGCGGCGCGGACGATCGCATCGCGGCCGGCATCGGGGCGGCCGTAGGCGATGTTGGCGGCGACCGTGTCGTCGAACAGGTCGACGTCCTGGCTCACCAGGGCGATCGCGCGCCGCAGGCTCGCAAGGCGCACCGCGCGCAGGTCCTGGCCGTCGATCAGCACGGCGCCGGCGTCGACGTCCCAGAAGCGCAGCAAGAGGTTCAGCATCGTCGACTTGCCGGCCCCGGACGGCCCGACCAGCGCCACCGAGCGGCCGGCGGGGATCACCAGATCGAGACCCTGCAGGGCCTGCCGGTCGGCGCGGTAGCGGAAGCTCACGCGATGAAAGCGGATCTCGCCGGCAACGACCTCGAGATCCGGCGCGCCCGGCCGATCGGTGATCCGCGGCGCCCGGTCGAGGACGGCGTAGAACCGCTCGGCAGCCGCCAGCCCCTCCTGGACCTGGGTGTGCAGCTTGGCGAGGTTCTTGAGCGGCTGGTAGGCGAACAGCAGCGCCGCGACGAACGAGAAGAACATACCCGGCGAGCTGGTGTCGTCGACCACCTGCCAGCCGCCATAGGCGATCACCGCGGCGAGCGCGAGGCCGCCGATCACCTCCATCACCGGCGAGCTGATGCCGCCGATCCGCACGGCGCGGTATTGCAGCCGGAAGATCTGCGCGATCATGGCCGCGACGCGCGCCGATTCGTCGGCCTCGCGACCGTCCGCCCTGACCTGCCGGATGCCGCGCCAAGCCTGCTCGGCGCGCGCCGCAAGCCGCGCCATCTCCCCCTGGCTGCGCGCGGCGACCGCGCGGGTGCGTGCGCTTACGCAGCTGATCGGCAAGGTCGCGAGCGGCAGGCCGATCAGGGCGAGCGTGGCGAGTTGCCAGTCGCGCCAGAACATCAGGCCGATCAGGAAGAGCACCGTCAGGAGGTCGCGGGCCATCGTGGTCAGGCTCGACGAGACGGCGGCGCGCAGCAGTTGCGTGTCGTAGACCAGGCGCGAGATCAGCGGCCCCGGGCCGCACGTGATGACGTCGCCGACATCGGCCCGGACGACGTGGTCGAACAGTCGGCGCTGCAGATCGGCGACGACGCGCTGACCGGCACGCGCCATGGCCGCGGTCTGGCTGTAGCCGGCGCCCGCCTTGAGCACGGCGATCCCGACCACGGCGAGCGGCAGCAGGACCAGCATCTGCCGGTCGCGCTCGAGGAACACCCGATCGAGGATCGGCTCCAGGAGCCATGCCTGGGCCGCGGTCGCCGCCGCGTAGACGGCCATGCACAGCGTGGCGAGCAGAAGCCACGGCAGCTGGTCGCGGACATGCTCGCGCAGCAGCCGGGCAGCCGGTCCGGACGCGAGCCGCGCCAGACGGGACGACATCACGGCGCGCCGGCGCAGTGCGCCTTGCGGCTTTCAGGCGATGGCGGCGGCGCCGTCAGCTTTTCGCGTCGGCGCGCCGATAGCGCCAGACCGTGGCCGGCGGCAGGTTGCGCAGCACGAACTTCACGAGCTTGACGTCGACGCCGAGCTTCTTCGCCGGGATCGGCGCGATGGGCGAGTAGGAATACTGCAGCATGCAGCCGCCCGGCGCGATCGCGGACAGGCCCTGCTCGACGATCGCGCGCTGGAACGCCAGCGGCATGTTGACCATCGGCAGGCCGGAGATCACCGTGCCGACCTCGCCGACCCCCTGCTGGCGCAGGATGTCGATCAGCCGCGTGGCGTCGCCGTTGAAGACGCGCACCTGCGGGAATCGCTCGCGCAGATACTCGAACAGCGAGCGGTCGAGCTCGATCATCATCACCGCATCGGGCGGCAGGCCGGAATCGATCAGGGCCTGCGAGATGGCGCCCGTGCCGGCGCCAAGCTCGACCACCACCTGTCCCGGCTGCCAGACGACCTGATCGGCGACCGCCCGCGCCAGCGCGCGCGAGGACGGGATGATCGAGCCCATCGACTTGGGCGAGCGCAACCATTGGCGGAAAAAGAGCTCGGCTTCTTTAATCTGCGTCGCGTTGACTTGAGTCATCCGTCACTCCTAGCGAGTCCTCCGCTCGCATCCGCCACCGAGCTCAGCACCGACGCGCGGCCGCCGCATCGATGGGCCGCGCCTCGCCACCTCCGCTGTCGTCGAATGTCGCCAAGCGCGCCGCCAAGCCTTGGATTGGGTCGCGACCATAGCGACCGCCGTGCTGATTGGCAATCAGCACACGGAGATTAAACACTTGATCAGCGCCAATATTCATCGATCCAGCGAACCGGGCGAAGACCGGTGATGCTTTTCGGCCACAGGCCGCGCGCGGCACCGGGCGGTTTCGGCTCGCCGTGGAACACGATCACCTTGGCGTCCGCGGGAATCCTGGCCTCACGGAAGGGCCGCAGCGGCCGCGCCGGCAGGCAGTCGTGCTTGAAGCTGCGGCACCAGCCGTGCGGCCAGAAGGTGACCTCGCCGACCGATCGCGACAGGTAGGTCTGCTCGTCGGGCCAGTCGCGGATGATGCGCGCGGCATCGGCGCAGAAGCGCTGCAGGACCGACCGATGCGCGCCGGCCCGGAACCGGAACACCGACGAGTTGCCGATGCCCCGGCCGGGCCGGGTCCAGTTCTCGATGATGCAGAACGCGCCCGGATGCGCGAACAGGCCATCGATGTTGGCGACCACGACAAGGTCGAGATCGAGGAACAGCACCTGGCCTTGCAGATCCTCGAGCTCGGGCCCGAGGCAGGAGAGCTTGCGCCAGCCGGAATGCGGTCGAGCGTCGGCCAGCTCGATCGCCGGCAGCGGCCGGCATTCGACCTCCGGCCGGATGCCCTTCGGGTCGTCGGTCAGGCAGACGAACCGATGCGGCAGCGTGAGATGGCGCGCGACCATCGCAAACAGCCGGTTGACATATTCCGGCCCGTAGCGGTCGCCCCAGCGCATGCACAGCACGGTTTGCGGCGGCAAGCGGCCTCCCCGACGCCGGCGGCGGGCTCACGCCGCCTGGCGGCTGTCGAGACCGTTCAGCGTCCGCACCGCCACGGCGAGCATCGCGATGTCGACGCCCGGCTGGCTGTCGATCTCGGCCAGCACCTGCTGCCAGCGCCCGAAGCTCACGACCTTCTCGCTCAGCCACTGCTGGACGCGCGCCTCGACGGCCTCCGCCGGCCCTATGTCCTGCGCCCCGGCGCGGGCCGCGAGCTCGCTGCGGGTCAGCGCCTGGATCGCCAGGCGCCGCTGCTCGTCGACGACGTCGTCGTAGAGGCCGGCCAGCGCGAGCCGGTCCCAGGGCGTCCTCGGCGTCGCCGCCAGCAGGAGGTCGCGCAGATGGCCGAGCCGGAGGGCGGCGTCCAGCGCGAAGTAGATCGCGCCCGCATCGAGCACCCCGACGCCGATCTGCTCGGCCACCGCGACCACCTCGCAGGCCGGGAACAGGTAGGGCAGCGCCGCCAGCCGCCTGGCGAGATCCGCCTCGATCCCCTGCGCCAGATAGCGCTCCGCCACCTCGTCGAAGACGTGCCGCTGCGACGGCGCCAGGATGCGCTCGAGCCGCCCCAGCACCTGCGCGATGCCGGGCGCGAAGCGGTCGATGCCGCCCCGCACCTCGACCGGCGCGGGAAGGTTGCGCAGGAACCACTTCGTTCCCCGCGCCAGCGCCTCGCGGGCCTGATCGAGCAGCATCACCTCCTCGTCCGCGGCGACCCGGCCGGCGAGCAGCTCGAGCTGGCCGTAGAGCGGCACCAGCGCGAACGCGTCGCGGGCAACGATGTAGGCGCGGGCGATCGCATCCGCCGAGCGGCCGGTGTGCTCGCCGAGTTCGCTGACGAAGGTGCCGAGACCGCGGTTGACGAGGCTGTTCGCCACCAGGGTCGCGGTGATCTCGCGGCGCAGCCGATGGCCGCTGATCTGGGCGGCGAAGCGGCGGCGCAGCGGGCGCGGAAAATACTTCACCAGCATGGCGAGCAGATAGGGCTCGTCGGGCAGGGCCGATGCCAGCAGCTCCTCCTTCAGGCTCATCTTGGCATAGGAGATCAGCACCGCGATCTCGGGACGGAACAAGCCCTGGCCGAGCTGGCGGCGCTGCGCCAGCTCCTCCTCGTCGGGCAGCACCTCGAGCGCGCGGTTCAGGCGGCCGGACGCCTCGAGACGGCGGATGAACGCCGCCTGGCTGTCCAGCATCTCCTGCGGCCGGGCCTCGGCGAGCGAGATCGCCTGCGCCTGCAGCACGTTGTTGCGCAGGACGAGCCCCGCGACCTCGTCGCTCATCTCGGCGAGCAGCCGGTCGCGCTGCTTGCCGGTCATGTCGCCGGCGTCGACCACGGCGCCCAGCAGAATCTTGATGTTGACCTCGTGGTCGGAGCAGTCGACGCCCGCCGAGTTGTCGATGAAATCGGTGTTGAGCCGGCCGCCCTTGCGCGCGAACGCGATCCGGCCGCGCTGGGTGAAGCCGAGATTGCCGCCCTCGCCGACGATCAGGCAGCGCAGGTCCTCGCCGTTGACGCGCACCGGATCGTTGCTGCGATCGGACGCATCGGCGTTGCGCTCCTGCGCCGCCTTGACGTAGGTGCCGATGCCGCCATTCCAGAACAGCTCGACCGGCGCCAGCAGGATGGCGCGGATCACGTCATACGGCGTGAAGGTCTCGCCGTCGGTGGCGAGCGCGCGGCGCGCCTCGGGCGATAAAACGATCGACTTGACGCTGCGCGGCCAGACGCCGCCGCCCGGGCTGATCCTGCTGCGGTCGTAGTCGTCCCAGCTCGAGCGCGGCAGCTCGAACAGGCGCCGGCGCTCGTCATAGCTGCTCGCCGGATCGGGGTCCGGGTCGATGAAGACGTGGCGGTGGTCGAAGGCCGCGATCAGGCGCATCTGGCGCGACTGCAACACGCCGTTGCCGAACACGTCGCCGGACATGTCGCCGATGCCGATCGCGGTGAACGGCTCGCTCTGGCAGTCCTTGCCCAGCTGGCGGAAATGCCGCTTGACCGATTCCCAGGCGCCGCGCGCCGTGATGCCCATGCCTTTGTGGTCGTAGCCGGCCGAGCCGCCCGACGCGAAGGCGTCGCCGAGCCAGTGGCCGTATTGCAGGCTGATCGCATTCGCGATGTCGGAGAAGGTCGCGGTGCCCTTGTCGGCCGCGACCACGAGGTAGGGATCGTCGTCGTCGTAACGCACGACGCGGGCGGGCGGCACGATCTCGTCGCCGACCCGATTGTCGGTGATGTCGAGCAGGCCGCGCATCAGGGTCTGGTAGCAGGCCACGACCTCGGCCTGCAGGGCGGCCCGGTCGCCGCCCCGCGGCGGTTGCTTGACCACGAAGCCACCCTTGGCGCCGACCGGCACGATCACGCCGTTCTTCACCATCTGCGCCTTCATCAGGCCCAGCACCTCGGTGCGGAAGTCCTCGCGCCGGTCCGACCAGCGGATGCCGCCGCGCGCGACCTTGCCGCCGCGCAGATGCACGCCCTCCATGCGCGGCGAATAGACGAAGATCTCGTAGGCCGGGTAGGGCAGCGGCATGTCCGGCACCGCCGCCGGCTGGAGCTTGAACGACAGATAGGGCTTGTGCGCCGCGCCGTCGGGGCCGGCCTGGTAGAAGTTGGTGCGCAGCATGGCGCGGATCAGGCGCAGATAGCGCCGCAGGATGCGGTCCTCGTCGAGGTTGGCGACCGCGTCCAGGCCCTCGCGGATGCGGCTGATCAGCGCGTCCACCCTGGCCGCGCGGTCGCCGCCCAGGTCAGGATCGAAGCTCGCCGCGAACAGCTCCGTGAGCTGGCGGGCGATCGCCGGGTTGGAGGCGAGCGCCTGCTCCATATAGGTCTGGCTGTGCGGGCTGCCGACCTGCAGCAGGTACTTGCAGCAGGCGCGCAGCACGGTGACCTGCCGCCAGTCCAGGCCGGCGCCGAGCACCAGCTGG